>CAYZKI010000090.1:0-10473 GCA_964478745.1 uncultured Bacteriovoracaceae bacterium | reverse complement strand
CGCCACGGTACTCGCCCAGAAAGAGCAGACGCGCGCGCAGATGCTGGCGGCGCGCGAGCTGTTCCACTTCCTCACGGGCCTTCCGATGGAAAGCCCGATCGCGGCGAAGCCCGAACCCGCGTTCGCGGGAAAGCCGCCCGGGATGGAGACTTTCCTCGAGACGATCGAAACCCGCCCCGACGTGCGCGCGCTTCGCGCCCAGCAGGAGGCGTCCGACGCCGCCGTCGACGTCGCCTGGGGCGCACACCTTCCGTCCATCGACCTTCAGGGAAACTACTGGCTCAAGCGGGCGGGAGCGAACGAGAACGTGAGCTGGGACATCCAGGCATCGCTCTCCTTCCCCATCTTCGCCGGTGGCACGATCCAGTCGCGGGTGCGGGAGTCCGCCTCCGACCGGAAGCAGGCCGAGCTCGCGCTCGAGCGCGCGCGTCGCGCCGCCGACCAGGAGATCCGCGCTCTGTATCAGGTGGTCCGCACCGACCAGGAGCAGATCCAGGCCCTGACCCTCGCCACCGAGGCCTCCGAAAAGGCCTATCGCCAGCAGAGGCGCGACTACGAGCTCGGGCTCGTCACGAACCTCGACGTGCTCCAGGCGCTGGCCAGCTCGCAGAGCTCGCGCCGGTCACTCGACCGAGCGCTCTTCTCGGCTCAGCTCAACCGCCTGCGGCTTGAGGCTGCGGCCGCGATCCGGCCTTCCCGAGCGCCTTAGACTTGTTCTCGCCCGCGTGCCTCACCTTGAACTCAACGCGCCGGTTGAGCTCGAGCTGCACGTACTTCGGGAATCCCTTCAGCACTTTCGGCCGGTCCTCGCCGAAGCCCGCCGACTTGAGCTGCGAAGGCTTCACGCCCTGGCTCACCAGATACGCCTTCACGCTCCGCGCGCGGGCCTCCGAGAGCTTCTGGTTGTAAGGGCGGCTGCCGAGCTCGTTCGTGTGGCCCTCGATCAGGATGCTTTCGAAGTTCCCGGCGTTCTGCTTGAGCACCTCGGCCACCTCGTTCAGCAGCCTCTTGCCCGAGTCCGTCAGCGTGGCCTGGTTGTGCCGGAACTTGACCTCCTCCGAGATCATGATCTGGCGGCTCGTGAAGACGACGCGAGGCTCCTCGCGGCGAACGAGTGGCTGCTGCTGGACCGCGGGCATCGGCGCGGCCGGGTCCGGGATCGGGGAGTAGCGAAGCCCGAGCACCGCGCGGAAGTCGTTCGAGCGCTCGGACGAGAGGGCGCCGATCGACGCCCCGCCGGTCAGGACCAGGTCACGATTGATCAGGTAGCGCGCGCCCGCGTAGAACTCGCCCGGGTTCTGGTACGAGTTGCGCGGCAGCGTGAGAGCGCCCGTGATCTCCGCGTTGGCGCCCCAGCGATCCGAAAGAGGAACGTAGGCGCCGATGCCCACCGGCACGCGCTGGGAGTAGTTCAGGTCGCGAAACGAGGCCTCCGAGCTGTAACGGTAGCCGATGTTGGCCGAGACGCGGAAAGTGTCGAAATCGCGTTCAGCGGCGAGCGTGATGCCCGGGCTCACGGAGCCGTCCGACAGGAACTGATCGCTCGATCCCGTCGGGAGGCGGATCTCGGGGATCAGCGAGAACGCCACGGCCGCGTCGTCTTCCGTGAGGCGGAACTTGCCGAACAGGCGGATGTCGCCCATCGCCGCCTCGTAGTCCCGGCCGCTCAGATGCGTCAGGTGGACCGGGAGGTTCAGGTTGATCGAGGCGCGCTTGGACAGGTACACGCCGCCCAGGAGGTCGAGAGTGTTGATGCTCTCCACGAGAGTTCCCGTGCGCACGGTCCGCGCGGCGTTCATCTCGACGAGCGGGTCATTCACCCAGTTGTAGCTCGCGCCGAAGATGAACTGCCGGGTGGACGGATCCCAGGGGAAAGCGTCCATCATCGCGTCCTCGGTCATGACGTAGGTCGTGTTGGCCGCGGGCGAAAGCGACTGGACGTTCACTCCGGCCTGGGCCGGCTGCACCGCCATCATCGCGAGAGTCGCCGCGGAAATCAGCTTTCTCACAGGCTACCTCCGCACGCATCGATCTCCATCTCGATCACCACCTCGCCCGAGCAGGCCACCAGGTCGTCGACCATGGCGATGCGCAGGGTGCGGTCGACCAGACCGCCCGAGTTGACCGTGTTCAGGTAAAGGAACGATTCCACGTCCGGATAGCGCGATCCGCTCAGGAACTGGCGGAAGTCGATCTCGAAGTCGTTGGTCAGCTTGCCCGGGCCCGCCGTGCGGCGTTTCCAGATCTGATCGTTCTTCAGCTGATCGACGAAGTACCGGTTCATGTAGCGGATCTCGTCCGAGCCGAACGCGTTCCAGAACTCGCGGTTCGCGCCGCAGCTCATCGCGGACGAGCCGCCGGAGCAGACGCGCTCGTCGAGCAGGCACATGAGCTCGCTGCCGTCGAAAGCCGTCGTCGGGCGGATCAGCTTCATCTCGAGGGCCATGCGGTTCACGCGGGCCACGGTGTGGCGAGGAGGAAGCCCGCGGAGGTCAGCCGCGAACACGACCTGAGCATGCGCGCGGCGGCCGCAGCCGCCCGAGGCGCCGTAGGACATCAAGACAGGCTCGGTGCCCAGCGTGCGCATTTCCATGGAACCCGCCGGATACGGAAGCTCCGTCATGCGGATCTCCTCGGCGGTCATGGCGCGAAGCGGGAAGCGCTTTTCCACCTTGCTGGGGCATGCCATGCGAGACGGAAGCGGCTGGGAAGGCTGGATCGGAGTGACCTGGCCGCCGCTGCCCGGCTGCTGGGGCGAGACGAAAGGAGTCGCCTCCGGGGCCCCGTCCGGGCGGGTGACGTGCGCGTTCTGCCCGCATGCCGCGAGAAACAACGGCAAGGATTGAACAATCGCTGCCGCAACCATCCATTTTCTATGACGCCAGTTCTTACTTTTCGAACGCTCGAGTTTCATAATTCAAACCTCAAGCGGTCTCCGAAAGGGCAGTCCCGGGGCCGCGCGGCCATACATATCAGTATTTGACTTTTTATGTCAACCTTTTAAGAAAAGCCCTTAACTCCAGATACTTAGAAGTCAATGCTTCAGAAGTATTTCAAGGTCGGCTCGCGATTTCGATGGATTCTGACGAAGAAAGGGAGCGGGCCAGGCCCGGGGCCCATGCAGCCTGGAGGAGGTCCGGGGAGATCGCGGCCGTGCTGGTCGGGCCCTGAACGGGAAGCTCGACGATGAAGGTTGACCCCTGTCCGACGTCGCTCCGGAGCGAGATCTCGCCGCCCAGCGCGCCCACGATCTGCTTCACGATGTAGAGCCCGAGGCCCAGGCCGCTGATGTGCTTGGCATTGATGGCGCGCTCGAACCGCTCGAAGATCCGTTCCTGATGCTCCGGGGAGATCCCCAGGCCCTGGTCGCGCACGGAGAGCCGCGCCACTTCCCGGGTCCCGTCCCGCTCGAGGCTGACGGTGATCGGACGTCCCGCGCCGTACTTGATCGCGTTCGAGATGAGGTTCGTGACCACCTGTTCGAGGCGGGTCCGATCCCAGCGCCCGAGCACGCCCGACTGAAGCTCGAGATGGAACTTGCTCCCCGACTGCATGCGCTCGCTTCCCAGTCGGGCCACGACGTCCTTGACGATCGCCGTCAGATCCACGTCCTCAAGCTTGAGCTCGAGCTTTCCGGCCCGGATGCGGGTCAGATCGAGAAGCTCGTCGATCAGGCGGCCCAGCCTGCGGCTCTGGGACCGGCAGGATTCCAGCAGGAGCGCTGAATTCTCAGGGGAGACCGCGACAGTGGTTTCCCCGCGTACGCCGCGCAGGAGAAGCTGCAGCTGGAGGTAGAGCGACGTCAGTGGCGTCTTGAGCTCGTGCGAAGCGATCGAAAGGAACTCGTCGCGAACGCTGATCGCTCGCTGCGCCTTCTCGTAGAGCCGCGCGTTCTCGATCGTGTACCCCGCCCGCCTTCCGATCTCGCCCGCGAGCGCGAGGTCGTCCTCGCCGAAGGCGCCGGGAGAACGGGCGCCGAGCAGGATCGCCCCTCCGAGCCTTTCGCCCGCCTGGATCGGGACGAGCAGAAGCGTCCGCACCGAGAGCTTCTCGAGCTCCGCCGAATGACCGGGCGCGGACCAGCCCAGATCGGAAAGAACCGTGGGCCGCCCCTCTTTCAGCGCGCGCCAGACCACCCTCTGGCTCGGGCCTTCCAGAGCGAGCTGATCGAGCACGCTTTCGGCGACGGGATCGAGACCCGGGTCGAGGCAGACCACCGCCAGTCGCTTGAGCTTCCGCCCGTCCTGCTCCGTCACGTAGATCGCCGAGAAATCAGCGATACGAGGAACGAAAAGACGAGCCAGCTCGCGAAGGACGTTGGTGATCTGAAGCGAGCGCGACAGCACGCCGCTCGCTTCGGCGAGGAACTTCTGCGCGAGCTGCTGCCGTTGCAGCCCGTCTTCGGCGCGGCGCCAGGTGCTCAGCAGGCGGTTGAGCACCATCACGAGCGAGATGACGATCAGGAACGCCACCGAGCCCAGCACCGCGATGCCGTGAAGCGCGTTGCGCGAAGCCTCGGCCGTCTGGGCTCGCCCGTTCTCGATCTCCGTCCCCAGCTGCTCCGAAAGGTGATTGATCTCCCGGTTGAGGCTCGCGCGCAGCGTTTCGAGCTCCTGGTCCCAGGCCGCGACTTTCGGCGCGCCAGCGGGCACCACCGGGCTAACCGGGGCGATCAGCGCATGACCGGCCACGCCGGGCGCGTCGCGTTCCTCGCCCGAGACGTTGGCCATCGCGCGCTCGAGAGCGCGGCGGTACTCCAGCTCGATCAGCGAGATCTTGGCAAGGGTATGTCTCTGGGCCGGATCGCGCTGCGCCTTCTTGAGCATGGCGCTCAGGGCTCCGCGAAACTCGGCGTGAACCTGGTCGAGCGTGCTGAGCAGCGAGGTCTCCCGGGTGACCAGGTATCCGCGAGCAAGCGCGCAGGCCTGCGAGAAGGAGCCTCTCAGGTGCTCGGCCCGGATCAGGTCCTCCGCCTGCCGGCTTGTCCGTTCTTCGTAGCGCTGGGTCACCGAGCGCAGGGTGATGTACGCGGTGGTGCTCGTACCTACCGCGAGGAGCGCCAGGACAATGAAACCCAAACGAATCTGATTAGCGACTGCCCAAGATCGAACCAACGGCCCCCCCGCCCGGCTCGGCGTAATGGGGAAATCTCGCTCAACTTCAAGGATTCGTCAAAACTTAGATCGTGCCGCAGCCCGGCGGCGACAGGTCCGACAGGAGCCAGGCCTGGACTTCAGGAAGGAGCGCATCCTTTTTTCCCGTGAGATAATGATCAGATCCTTCGAGTGCGATCTCCCGGACGCGCACCGTCGACGGAAGCTCCGCGACAATCTGACCCATGGCTTCAAAAGGGACGTTGTCATCGCTCACGTCGTGGATCAGAAGCATCGACCCGCCGCGAAACCCACGGATGCTCTCGGTGTCCTTCGCCTGGGCGGCGAAGCTCACCAGCGTCGTCGCCTCGTCGAGCAACGGCGCCGTGTTCGAGATCACCGCCCCTCCGAATGACCATCCCGCGAGAGCCATGCTCCGGGCTCCTCGATCGATCAGAAAGCGTGACGCCGCCAGCGCGTTCGCGACCGAGGGCTCGAGAACGCCTGGATCCGTGTACTCCACGAAGACGGATCCGACTCCCCGATCCGCGAAGATCTCACCCAGGCTCTGGTAGATCCCATCCGCGGGCTCGACGAAGCCTCCGTCCACTCCAGAAACGAATACGATCCCCGAGTGAATGCGGCCCTCGCGCGGAAACCAGCTGCGCGCACGCGCGCCATCCAGCTGGAGCTCGCCATAACTCACGCCACGGCCTCCCCGGAGGCACGATGTCAGCGACGAGGAAGACGGCGCGCACGAAGCGCCCAGCTGGGCCAGGAACAGAATGACGAAACAAAGCCGCGGCGCGAACGCTTTCATAGGCGGATGCGAAAAGCAGGTGGCATGCCATGGGCGAAGTGGCGCCGGAAAGGTGCGTCCGCCCGACTGCGCTTGTGTCGGCGCGCCTGTGTCGACGCGGACGCAGGCGCCCTGCCCGCTCCGCGCAACCCGTTGAATTCGCTGGAGCGCTTCCGCCGCGGCGCATGGCACCTCGCGTGCTCTATCCCTTACGCATGACGGCAACGCCGCGAGGCCGAGACGTCGGACAAAACCCACCGAGGATGTATGAGACGAATGCGCCTGGAATCACTGAGGGACGAACCCACCTTAAAGTACCTCATCGCATACACCTGCCTGCACATCCTCTTACCGATCTGCCTCTATTCTCCATTACTCTTTCAGTGATTCCGGGTCGTCTTACCGTATCAGGACGAGATAGATCGTGAGGGCGAGAGCCACGCGATACATCGCGAAGGAAAGATAGCCGAAGCGCCTGAGAAGGCGGATCAGCGCGTCGATCGCGATCCAGCCGAACACGAACGAGCTGACGCCGGCGATCAGCAGCACGTCCCAGCCCAGCTGGCCGGTCGCGAGCTCGTTCCATTTTCGAAGCTCGAAAACCAGCGCCGCCGCCGTGATGGGCGCCGAAAGCAGGAACGAGAATCGCGCCGCCGACTCGCGCGTGAACCCGAGAAGCCTTCCACCCATGATCGTCGAGCCGGAGCGGGACATGCCCGGCACGAGCGCCAAGCACTGGGCCAGGCCCACCCAGATCGCATCTTTCATCCGAAGCTCGCCGATCTGCCGCGTGCGCGGCATGAAGTGATCCGATGCCCAGAGCGCGATGCCTCCGACGACCAAGGTCACCATGAGCACCTCGCTCCCGCGGAACACCGTCTCCACCCACCGATGAAGCGCGGCCCCGGCGATGAGCGCCGGAACGGTTCCGGCGACGATGGGCTGCCAGGAGATGCCCCGCGCTCCCGACCCTTCTCCCCCGCCCACGGACGCGGACGCGAGGCCCGGCAGCGTTCGGAGCACGCTCAGCCAGTCGCGCCAGAAGTAGCTCAAAGTCGCGAGCAGCGTTCCCAGATGCAGGAACACGTCAAAGGTGAGGCCCGGGTCCTCGGTTCCGAGGAACTTGGGCAACAGGATGAGATGCGCCGAGCTGGAGATCGGAAGGTATTCCGTCACTCCCTGAACGGCCCCGTAGAGCAGCGCTTCGATGTAGGTCACGCCCTCAAGAGTAACATGAGGCGCGACGCGGGCCTACCCGGAGAGCTACTCGAAGAGGTGGCAGGCGACGAAGTGGTCCTTCTTGATTTCCTTCCAGGCCGGCGTGATCGTCGCGCACTGGGGCATGGCCTTCGGGCATCGCCCGGCGAACCGGCACCCAGGCTGCACGTTCACAGGCGAAGGGATCTCGCCGCGAAGGACCTTCGCTTCGCGCTTGCGCTCGTGCGCGGGATCCGGCTCGGGGTTGGCGGAGATCAGCAGCTGAGTATAGGGATGCAGCGGCCGGAAATAGACTTCGTTGGCCGGCCCGAGCTCCACCAGCGAGCCCAGATACATGACGGCCATCCGGTCCGAGACATAACGGACCATCGACAGATCGTGCGCGATGAAGAGCAGCGTGAGGCCGAAGGACTCCTTCAGCTCGCCCAGCAGGTTGATCACCTGCGCCTGGACGGACACGTCAAGGGCCGAGATCGGCTCGTCGCAGACGATGACCCTGGGCTCGAGCGCGAGCGCGCGGGCGATCCCGATACGCTGCCTCTGCCCGCCCGAGAACTCGTGCGGGTACCTGGACATGTGATCGCGGTGCAGTCCGACGCGCTCCAGCCAAAAGCCCACCTTCTCCGGGATCTGGGAGGACTTCCAGAGCCCGTGGATCATCGGGCCCTCGGCGATGATCTCGCGCACGGTCATGCGCGGGTTCAGCGAGGAGTACGGATCCTGGAAGATCATCTGGATCCGGCGCGAATACTTCTTGAAATCCTCGGCGCCGTATCGGGTCGGAAGTCGCTCGCCCTCGAAGATCACCTCGCCCGAGGTCTTCTCGTAGAGGCCCACGAGCGTACGGCCGAGCGTGGACTTCCCGCAGCCGCTTTCGCCGACCAGGCCGACGATCTCGTTGCGTCTGACGTTGAGGTTGACGCCGTCGACCGCGTGGAGCATGCGGCCCTTGCCGACCTCGAAGTACTTCTTCAGGCCCTTGACCTCGAGGATCGTCTCGCCCATCACGTGTGTGCTCATGCGCGGACGACCTCCTCGTGGAAAAGCCCCGACTTCGCGAGCTGCGGCGCCGGCGTGTACTCGTGATGCAGCCAGCAGCGGCTGTGATGACCGCCCTTAACGGCCCAGAGATCCGGGTTGATCTGCGCGCAGACGTTCATCGCGTTCGGGCAGCGGTCGAAGTAGGCGCAGCCCTTCGGCGGGCTGAACAGGTCGGGCGGCGAGCCTTCGATCGGAAGCAGCTTCTTGCGCTTGGACTCGTTGTTCTCCGGCATGGCGGCGCGGAGGCCCAGAGTGTACGGGTGCGCCGAGCGATAGAAGATGTCGTCCGCCGTCCCGCTCTCGACGATCTGGCCCGCGTACATGACGGCCACGTCCTCCGCCATGTTGGCGACGACGCCCAGGTCGTGGGTAATCAGGATGATCGACATGTTCCGCTCGCGCTGGAGCTTCTTCATGAGATCGAGGATCTGCGCCTGGATCGTCACGTCGAGCGCCGTCGTGGGCTCGTCGGCGATCAGCACCTTGGGGTTGCAGGCGATGGCCATCGCGATCATCACGCGCTGGCGCATCCCGCCCGAGAACTGGTGCGGATAATGATCCACCCGCGTCCGGGCCTCGGGAATCTGCACCTGCTCGAGGAGCTCGATGGCGCGGCGATGGGCCTGGTCCTTCGAGAAGCCTTCATGGATGCGGACCGTCTCGCTGATCTGGCGCCCCACGGTCATCGTCGGGTTCAGCGAGGTCATCGGGTCCTGGAAGATCATCCCGATGTGCTTACCGCGGAACTTGTTGGCGACGCTCAGCGGAACGCCCAGAATCTCCTGGCCCTCGAGCTTCACCGAGCCCGAGGTGATCCGCCCCGGCGGACGAGGAATAAGGCCCATGATCGACTGAACCGTGACCGACTTCCCGCAGCCGCTCTCGCCCACGATCGCGAGCGTTTTGCCGCGCTTGACGTCGAAGCTGACTCCGCGGACCGCCTTGACGACGCCGCCGTAGGTGTCGAACTCGACCCGGAGGTCGTTGACTTCCAAAACTTTGTCACTCATTCGGTCGACCTCAAACGCGGATCCAGGGCGTCACGAAGGCCGTCACCCAGTAGGTTGAAGGCCAGGACCGTCAAGCTGATCAGGATCGCTGGGAAAAGAAACTCGTGCGGGTGGACCAGGAACGACTGGATGCCGTCGTTGCACATGCTGCCCCACGAGGGAGTCGGAGGCACGACGCCCATGCCGATGAACGACAGGAACGCCTCCGTGAAGATCGCGCTCGGGATCGAGAAAGTGAGCGAGATCAGCACCACGCCCAGCGTGTTCGGCAGCAGGTGGCGCCAGATCAGGTAGTAAGGCTTCGCGCCCAGCAGCCGGGCGGCTTGCACGAACTCCGCCTCGCGGAGCTGCAGCACCTGTCCGCGGGTCAAGCGGGCCGCGCCGGTCCACGACAGGACGATCATCGCGACCAGCATCGGCATCACGCCGCTTTCGCCGGGCTGGGTTCCCGAAACGACCCGGAAAAGGATCATGAACAGCAGGAACGGCAGCGCGAGCACGAAATCGGTGAAGCGCATGATCCAGTTGTCCACGCGGCCTCCGGCGTACCCGGAGATCCCGCCGATGATCACGCCCAACAGGATCCAGAGCACGGGCGCGAAGAAACCGATGAACAGCGAAACGCGGCCGCCGGCCATCAGGCGCGCCAGGAGATCGCGGCCCAGGTAATCCGTTCCGAGCGGACGCGCACCGAGACGGATCGTCTCGCCGGCCACCGCATCGGGCTTCACGAGCTGCGCGTCGGCAAGGCTGATCGCCGACTTGGCGTCCACCTCGATCGCCGCGAAGCTCTGCGACTCGTCGCCGTTCTTGGGAACGACCGAGTACCAGTACGTGCGCGCCTCGATGTTGAACTTGTCCTCGTAGCTTACGCGGTTCCCGCCCTGAACTTCGGCGACGGGTACGCCGAGCAGGCCAGGGCCTTCCGGCTTCGCGTCGCCGCGGTAAATGGCGTAGCTCGCGGCGCCCGGAACCGGGTCCCACTGCAGGCGGACCGACTGGTTCGTCGCTTCGGTCATGAGGCGGAGGTTTCCCGGAGCGGGAAGCTCGGCCGCCACCACGTCCGTCGCCTCCGGCGTTTCCGGAACGCCCGGAGCGATCACGTCCTCATATGCGGATAGCTCGTCGGTCACGACAGCGGTCTTGTTCAGCGAAGGAAGCTCGGAGATGCGTCCCAGCTCCTGGTAAGAGGGATCCACCGTCCAGATCCAGGGGCCCGCCACCGAGAAGAAGATGAGCGCGACGATCATCCCGAGGGAGACCATCGCCTGCTTGTTCCGCTTGAGGCGCAGCCACGCGTCCTCCCAATAGG
>CAYZKI010000089.1:8060-10474 GCA_964478745.1 uncultured Bacteriovoracaceae bacterium | reverse complement strand
CCGTCGGCGCCCACGCCGAGGCCACCGCCGCGATCCTGCAGGACGAGGTCTGGAAGCGCTTGTTCGGATAATCCTCGTCAGGGCCGGTGAAGTACAGGCCGCGCTTCGAGTCGGTTACGCCGTAGCGGACTTCGACCTCGATCGAGGAGCCTCGCCTGGGTACCGAAGGCAGGTCGATCCACAACGCCGCCGCCTCCGTCTCGAACGCAGCCTTCTTCCCGTCGACCTTGACTTCCGAGATCTCAAGCCCCAGCTGGTCGAGCTTCAGGCGCCTGGCATCGTTCGCGACCGCCGTGAAGCGCTGCCTGGCGACTCCCGTCAGGGTCTTCGCCCGCGGATCGACCTTCACGTCGAGCACCACGTGCTCGAGACGGAACGGAAGATCGGGCGCGTAGTGGGCCTTCGATCCCGGGATGACGAAGGAGTTACGGGGCCCGGATTCCGAAAAAGAGGAAAGAGCTGCGAGCTCGCAGCGGCGGCAGACGAATTGGCGCATGGTGCTGGAACCTTTCGATGGCTAAGGTTTTCGCACAGTCAGCGCTTGCAGGCCAGATCTCTCGCCTTGTTCGAGTGCTTGCGGATCTTGTCGACGGTCTGGCTCACCTGCTTGCCCTTCTTCTGCTGGAAGTAGCCGTGCAGGGCAACGAGCTGCGTGGCGACCTGTGAAAGCTCCTTGCGGGCGGGCGCGAGAGAAGCGTCCTCGTGCATGAGATCGATGTAGGTTTGCGTGTCCTCGAGCGAGCGGATGGCCCACTTCTCGTCCGCGCTGGTGTCGACGACGCTCGCGAGCGAGCGCCCGCCCTGTCCGATGCGGCTCGAGATTCCCGCGAGATCCTGCTCGAACCGCGGGAAATGCTGGTTGCAGGCCTGCTCCAAGGTGCGATGGCAGCTTCCAAAGCCGGTGAGAAACGCGGCGGTCAGCATGAGCAGCGAAGCGCGCTTGAGAAAATTTCCGAGCTGAATGCGAGTGCCTGGCTGCCGCCCCATCATTCAGCAAATCGGCAGAAAGTGCCCGATTCGAAAGCAGTTAATTCTTGATCTAATTTGTCAGACTTAAAGTTGACTATAGAGGTTGTGTATAAACCTGCGTTTTTAGTTCGAAATTTTTTAAAGCCGGCAATTTTTTCACCGATGAGAACTGTGACAGTCAGGCACGGAATGCAGGACTGGAAAACTAACACTCAAGGAGGAAGTGACTCGATGACAATCGGAGGATAGTCACATGGCTCTGCGTATCAATACCAACATTCAGGCGCTCGCCGCACAGCGTGCCCTGAACATCAATCATCATCTGCAAAACAACTCTCTTGAAAGACTTGCCAGCGGCTCACGCATCAATCGCGCGGGCGACGACGCTGCCGGTCTCGCGATCTCTGAAAAGATCAAATCCCACGTCCGTTCGATGAAGCAAGCTTCCCGCAACGCGAATGACGGTATCTCCCTCATTCAGGTTGCTGAAGGCGGCCTCACCGAAATGGGCAACATCCTGACCCGTATGCGCGAGCTGTCGATCCAGGGCGCCTCGGACACCATCGGTGACGTCGAGCGCGGCTTCATCGACAAGGAAGTTCAGCAGATCAAGGCTGAATTCGACCGCATCGCGGGCTCGACCGAATTCAACGGCACGAAGCTCCTCAACGGCTCCGCGCCGAGCCTCGACATCCAGGTGGGTATCCACAACAACCCGGGTCTCGATCGCTTCCAGTTCGACAGCGAGAAGCTCCACACGACCGCTGACCGCATGGGCATCGCGAACGTGTCGACCGCTTCGAAGCAGTCCTCGCAGGAAAACCTGGCCATGATCGACCAGGCGATCACCCGCGTGAACGAAAACCGCGCCGAGCTCGGCGCTCTCCAGAACCGCCTGCAGTCGACGATCAACAACTTGGCGATCTACCGGGAAAACTTGGAAGCCGCCAACAGCCGTATCCGCGACACCGACATGGCGGAAGAAACGACTGAGTTGACCCGTACGAACATCCTGACCAACGCGAACATCTCCGTTCTCGGTCAGGCCAACACGACTCCTCAGCAGGCTCTCAAGTTGCTCGGCTAGTACCGGGTATCTGCAGCGGCACGTATGTAGGCAGTGGTGTGTACTAGGTGATACGCAGCGGGCGGGGTCTCTCTTGGATGAGAGGGGCCCCGCTCGTGTATCTGCACCCTTCTCTCGCCTTCCTTTTCTCCTCTTTTCCGGCTAACTCCAGCCACGCATGCCGAATCTGAATTCCCCCCAGCGCATTCCCATCGACCACCCGGATTACCGCTATCCGCGATCACGCAACCCTTACTGGGCGAAACTCAACAATCAGGTCGAAGTCCTGCGCGCCCCGGTCCGGATCGATAACGCGACCGAGGAATTCCGCGGACGCTGGCGCGAGCAGTTCGCGGATCATGCCGCCGCGGATCCGCGG
>CAYZKI010000089.1:2274-8050 GCA_964478745.1 uncultured Bacteriovoracaceae bacterium | reverse complement strand
CTCTTCACGTCGAGGTCGGCTGCAGCACCGGGCACGTGACGCTCGAATGGGCCGCGCGCGACCCCAAGTCCGCCTACGTCGGCATCGACTGGAAGTTCAAGATCATCTCGCGGGCGGCGGAAAAGGCCGAGAAGCGGGGGCTTCAGAACCTGCTCTTCTTCCGGGCACATGCCGAGCGCCTCCATTATATGTTCGCCCCCGGAGAGATCGACTTCCTTTACCTCTTCTTCCCTGATCCCTGGCCCAAGAAGGCCCAATGGAAGAACCGCTTCATTACCGCCGAGCGCCTCCGGAAGATCGCCCCTCTTCTCAGCAGCCATGGAGTCTTCCACATCAAGACGGACCACCCCGGCTACTTCGAATGGATGCTCACGGCCGTCGAACAGGTCCGGGATACCTGGGAGATCATCGAGATGACACGCGATCTTCACGCCGGTCATCCAGCGCCTCAAACACTTAAAATACCGGAAGTTACACTCTTCGAGGGACTCTTCATCAAGGATCAGATCCCGATTCAGAGCCTGAAGCTACGGCCCAAAAAGTAATGTTGACTAAATGACTCGGAATTAGCTATACCGAGCCTCGTGAAAGCATCGGCCTGGCCCCTCTGCATCGCCGCCGCCCTTCTCGCCAGCGCCTGCGGCAACGGCGATGGCCCGCGCAAGCGGAACGCCAAGCGTTCCGGAGTCGCCGTTTCGAGCGATCGTCTGAAGACCGTGACCCTCTCGACAGCCACCGCCGAGAACCGCAACCGCATCTCCATCCAGAACCTGGAAGTCGCCGAACGCTGGTTCCGCGTCCCGACGGATGCCTCAGGAAGCCTCAAGCTGAAAAACGTGGCGATGGACGAGAACTGCGAGGTCGATCAGCTGAACCCGGTGGGAACCCTCGAGCTCGTCCGGACCCGGAGCGCCGGCAACTTCGAGCGCACGCCCCTCTACAGCTCCGCCGAGCAGGTCCCCGGGACGGGTATCGACATCGATCCGAAGGTCGAGACCTGGGTCGCGGCCCGAGTGCTCAACTACGGCCATTGCACGCGGGTCGAGTTGGTATTCGACATCGCGATCGGCGAATAGTTAGTTGACTTAATAAATACAGAATATTAGACACATCGCATCATAGAATCCTGAAACCGGAAAGGACTCAAATCCCATGCGTCTGTCTTCAGTTTTCGCCCTCTCGATCCTCCTCGGCTCCTCGATCGCCGCCGCCTCCCCGTGCACGCAAGACCAGCTCCTGACCCTTTCGATCGCGAGCAATGTCCACGGGACCGGCCGGGGTTTCCTTTCCCTCCTGGCGAGCGCGGTCGACGCGGGCGAGCTCAGCTGCGAGTATAACTTCCACCCGGACACGGGCATGCGCCTCGCCGTATGCGGAAACGAATCCACCTCCTACGGCGAGTACGTGTTTTCCGAAGGCGGGCGCCCGGCCGTGACGGCGATGATGGCCCACACGGACGTCTCCTGTTATGGCGCCCGCACCGAGCTCGCCAGCCTGCGCTTCGATCCCGGACATCCGGGAAGCGTAAGCGTCCAGGGATATCTCGCCGACGCGAACGGACTCACCCTGCAGATCCACACCGGTGGCTGCACCTCCAAGGACCAGCTCTTCATGATCACCTACGACAGGGTCACGCAAGGCAAGACTATCACCTACCTCGTTCCCATGAGGCTCGACGCTGATAACTGCCGGGGCGCGATGATCGAGAAGTTCGACTTCTCCTGGTCGGAGCTCGGCCTTTCGGGCATCGATCCGACGCTCGTTCAAGTAGTGAAATGATCCTCCCGGCGCTTCGGCGCCGGGAGGAATCTGCCTAGTTTCACCGGGCAAATCGCGCCAATTTCCGGTCGGGATTCGAGGTGGAATTCACCTCGACTGGGGTCGATCGGCCAACCTACAATCAGTGGATGCGCTCTCTGCTGATCGTTGGGCTGGTCGCCGGCTTCACAAGCTCGGATCCGAATACCGCGAACGAGTTCAAGCGGGGCATGGAAGTCTTCATGAGCCTCAACCCCGCGGTCGCCAGGCGGCTCGACGTCAGGGTCATCGACAACAAGGGGGACCCGGCCAGGACGGTCGACGTGGTCCGCGAGGCCGTGCAGGGCGGAGCCCGCGTGCTGATCGGCGTCGCGAACAGCGACGAGGCGATCGCCGCGGCGAGCGTCGCCGAGGAGACGAAGTCGCTCTTCATCACTCCTTTCGCGACGAACCCGAAAGTCACGGCCGGGAAGGACTACGCCTTCCGGGCCTGTTACTCCGACGAGGTCCAGGGCAAAACCCTGGCACGGTTCGCGGGCCGCGAGCTCAAGCCAGCCGGGCTCGTGGTCCTCACGAACCGCGACAGCCACTACTCGCAGGGGCTCTCCGAGTCGTTCCTGAAAACGCTGCGCTCCGAGTTTCCGAAGCTGAACGCGCGCCAGCTCTTCTACTCGAAGGCCGACTACCAGTGGGAGGAGCTGAAGAAACAGATGCAGGACTCCGTGCCAGAGGTCGTATTCATCCCCGACCACGTGACCCATGCGGCTATCCTGACCAAGCACATCAACGAGGCGTTCCCGGGCCGCACGTTCCTGGGCGGCGACGGCTGGGGCGGCAAGAAGGTGCTTCACGCCATCCATGGCGAGAACCTGCCGAGCCGCGCGTTCTACTCGACGCACTGGGATGAGGCCCTGAGCGGGGCAGAGTCGCGCAAGTTCGTCGAGGCCTACCGTAAGCTGTTCCCCGACGCGACTTCGGTTTCCTCCGGCGCCGCCCTCACCTACGACGCGTTCCTCCTGCTCAAGCACGCGCTGAAAGGCTGGCCGGGGCTCGCGAAGGATCCCGAGCTGAAGAAGCTGGTCGCCGCGGTCGAGCGCGCGAAGGTCGACGGCGTCAACGGCAGGATCACCTACCCACCGGGCGCGGACCATACGCCCGCCCGACCCGTGGTCCTGATCAACGTCAAAGGCGGGAAGTACATCGTGCACAAGGCCTTCAGCCCGTGATCCCCGCCTCGATGCCAATTCCCGACAAGAGACTGAGCGAGCAGATCGCGCGCACCGTGCGCCGCGCTCGCCGGTTTCTCGTCGCTGGCGTCGTGGTCTTCTTCCTGATCCTCGAGGGCTTCGTGATCTCCTCTGAGTACGAGACCTCGAAGCGCCGGCTCAACGAGTGGATCATCATCAACCAGCCGCAAATCGAGCAGGCGCTCTTTCTCGAGAACGCGCTGTCGATCCAGGGGCTGCTCGAGCAGTTCAGGACGCCGTCGGACGAGGCCTTCAACCGCTCGACGTGAACGGCCGGGCCATCCAGGGAAACCTGGCCGGCCAGGAGAACGTTCCCGAGGGTTTTTCGGCGCAGCTCATCCCTCCGCGGATCCGCTACTTCTCGCCGCTGCGCTTCGGCGGAAAGGATCAGGGCAGCCTGCTCATTTACGGCTCGTTCCAGTTCTGGTCCCCCTTGCTGCATACCCTTCTCGCGGCGGCGACGTGCGCGCTCATCTTCCTCATGTTCCGCTCCCTCATGACCTCGCTCGTGCAGATGACCGAGGAGCAGGCCATCCGGCCGTTGACCCGCCTGATGAGCGCGATGGAGAGGTTCTCGAAGTCCGGCCGCCTCGACAAGCTCGAGCTCGGGGCAGAGCGCATGGCCTCCGAGGTCCGCGACGTCGCGCTGGGCTTCAACGCCATGGCCGAGACGATCGAGGCCTACTCCCTGCGCGAGAGCGCGGCCGCCGCCATCCTGGCCAAGCGCGATCTCGCGGCCCAGGTGGCTCACGACATCCGCTCCCCCCTCGCCACGCTTCGCCTCGGGCTTGACGAGCTCAAAGAGGTCCCGCCGGCCAAGCTTCAGATCACCCGCCAGGCCATCGAGCGGATCTCGGACATCACTCATCAGCTTCTGGTGGCCTACCGCAGGGAGAACCCCGTCGAAGCGGTCGATGCCCGGCCGGCGCATGAGCTCGAGCCGCGCCTGCTGGCCACGAGCCTCGAGGAAGTCCTCGCCGAGAAACGCGTCCAGCTCCGTGCGCGTCTCAACCTCGCGCTCGCCTTCCGCGTCGAGGCGGACGACTATGCGCTCTTCGCGCGGATCGATCCCGTCGAGCTCAAGAGGATCGTATCGAACCTGATCGACAACTCGGTACAGGCGATCGAGTCGAGCGGCGAGGTGAGAGCGCGCCTGACCGCGGAGCCCGGCGGAGCTCGGGTTGCCATCATCGTCGAGGACACGGGCCATGGCATCGACGGCTCGCTCCTGGGTAAGGTCGGCGAAAAAGGGTTCAGCCACGGAAAGATCGGCGGCTCCGGCCTCGGCATCCATCACGCGCGCGCGACCGTCGCGCGCTGGGAAGGCAGCCTGACGATCGAGTCTCCGATCGAGGCCGGCCGGGGCACTCGGGTGACTATTCGGCTCCCGTCCTGTCCCCGCCCCGAGTGGTTCGCGCCGGGAATCGATCTCGGGGGCGTGCAGGACATCTTCGTCGTCGACGACGACGAGTCCATCCACCAGCTCTGGCGCCAGCGCCTGGACGCCGTCGCCCGCGAGCTCCGGATCCGCGTCGAGTACGTCTTTTCGGCCGAGGCCCTGAGAAAAGCCCACGCGGCGCGAGCAAAAGCGGCTTCCGCCCTCTACCTGGTCGACTACGAGCTTGCCCGCGGAGGCGAGAACGGCGTCACCCTGATCGAGTCGCTCAGGATCGGCCCGCAGTCCTTCCTGGTCACGAGCCACTCGGACGAGCCGGAGATCCAGCGGAAATCCGGCGAGCTCGGGTTCCAGATCATTCCCAAGGCTTTCGCCGCCTGGATTCCCATCCGGGCGGGGCAAAGGAGCGATTAGAATGGCAACCGCATCGAAGATCCTGATCTGTGACGACGATACCCTCTACGCGGCGACGCTGAAGAAAAGCCTCGAAGGCACCTACCCGATCGTCACCGCTAGGAACGGCGACGAGGCGCTCGAGCATTTGAGGAACGAGTCGATCCAGGCTGTCTTTCTCGATGTCCAGATGCGCACGGCCACCGAGGGCCTCGACTACCTCCCGAAGCTCCGCGCCATCGACCCCGAGATCCCCGTGATCATGCTCACCGGCCACGCCGAGCTCGAGCTCGTCCGGAAGGCGATGCAGCTCGGAGCGTGGGACTTCCTTTCCAAGGACTCGGATCCCATCGAGATCCGCCACACGCTCGACATGGCGCTCGAGAAGGCGCGCATGATCCGCCGCTCCGAGCAGAAGAGCTTCGAGCTCGCGTCGCTCCAAAAGACCCAGTCCTTCATCGGCAGCAGCCCGCAGATTTCCCGGATCCGGACGCTGATCGACCGGGTCCGCGCCGCCAGGGGCAACGTAGTCATCTTCGGCGAGACGGGCACCGGCAAGGAGGTGGTGGCGCGCCAGCTCCGCAAGAAGCTCCCGAACGGCGAGCTCGAGCCGTTCGTCGCGATCGACTCCTCGACCATCCAGAGCTCGACGGCGGAAAGCATCCTGTTCGGACACCAGAAAGGCGCATTCACCGGAGCGGATCAGGTCAGGAAGGGCGTGTTCGAGGAGGCCGACGGCGGGATCGTCTACTTCGACGAGATCGCCAACATGCCGCTCGAGATCCAGTCGAAGCTTCTTCGCGTGGTGCAGGAGAAGGAGGTCATGCGGCTCGGCTCCTCCAAGCCGATCGCGCTCGAGTTCCGCGTCGTCTGCGCGACCAACAAGGACCTCGAGAAAATGGCCGCCGACGGGCAATTCAAGGAAGACCTGCTCCAGCGCCTGAACGTCCTTCCTATCGAGCTTCCGCCCCTCCGGGAGCGT
>CAYZKI010000089.1:0-2264 GCA_964478745.1 uncultured Bacteriovoracaceae bacterium | reverse complement strand
CGAGGACGTTCCGGAGCTTTTCTGCCATTTCCTCGCGCTTCAAGGAACGCGGCTCAAGCCCTCGCAGCTCGACGGCGGCCTGGTCTCGGCGCTCAAGTCGTATGCATGGCCCGGCAACGTGCGCGAGCTTTCCAACGCGGTTTCCTACGCGCTCGCCATGCATGATCCCGCCTCGGGCGGGGCATCGCTCACGGCCGAATCGCTTCCTCCGAAGATCCTGGCGAAGGTCGGTGCCGGGGCCGGCGCCCACCCATCCGGGAAGCCCCCGGGAGCTTCGGGCCCCGCTCCCGAATTCTCCGGCTCGCTCGCGGAGCGGCTCGAGGCCTTCGAAAGGAGCATCCTGAAGCGCGAGCTCGAAGCCTCGCAGGGCAATGTCGCGCAGGCCGCGCAGAAGCTCGGTCTCGACCGCTCCAATCTTCACAAGAAGCTCAAAAGCTACGATCTGCTCCCGCAGAAGTGAGTGGCCGCAGGCCGCGGGTCGAATCCACCACGACTCCCCTGGTACCGCGGTACACTTCACCCCGCGGGCGCGAATATCGCGCATCCCGGCCCGGGCGCCCGTGGCACCGGCCTTGCTCAAACGGCCGGCCATGAGAACATCGAGCTCACGAACGATCGCCGTGCTTTTCCTCACCGGATGCGCCCCTTCGCTCGCCTCCCCGGTCGACTTCGTCGCGCCGAAAATCATCGCGACTCCCTCTCCGATTCCGATGAGGCACGATCCCGCGCGAAGCGAGGAGATCGTTTCCGCGAGCTGCGCCGAAGGCTCGATCAGGCTCGTCGGGGCCGGCTGGGTCGACAGCGGCGCGGTCCCCGAGCTCGCCGGAGAATGGAACCGGAGGCTCGGCACCTGCCGATCCTCCGGCACACCGATGAGCCGGGCCCTCTACGACGTCGCGTTACCGGCCCTCCATCGATGCATTGGCGAGACTGCCCCGCGCGCGGGGATCGAAGTCGGAAGCGATCCTGTCTTCGAGGTCTGGCACGGAGGAATCATCAATCATCGCTCCGTGGCCCGCTCCGAGAACCTGAGCCTTCATGCTTACGGCCGAGCCATGGACCTGGTCGCCGTCCGGGTCGGAGGCGTGCACCTGGACTATTTCCGCGACTGGAGCTTCCGGGAGACCGGCTGGCTGGACGCCCTCTGGACGCCTCTCGTGGACTGCCTGCGCGCGAGCGACGGCGTCTTCGCGATGGATCATCGCTCCAATCGCGCGCATCGAGATCACATCCACGTCTCCGTTCCGTTCGAAGAGAGGCCGGAAGGTGTCGCGGGCGGCGACTGAAACCGCTACTCGGCGCTCGCCTTGACCTCGGTCCAGATGCGGTCCCACGCGGCGAGCGATTCGCCGAGGTCCTCGATCATCTCGCACTTCTTCAGCACGCTCTCCGAGGGAAAGAGCGAAGGATGATTCTTGAGCTCCGGCGGGAGCAGGGCGGCCGTTTCCTTGTTGGTCGGCGAAACCATGACCGCCTTCACCGTCTCGACGCTGGAAGAGGCTTCCAGCAGGAAGTTGATGAACGCGTGCGCCGCCTCGACATGCGGGGCGCCCTTCGGGATGACGAGGTTGTCGATCCAGAGCGTCGCCCCCTCTTCGGGAACGATGTACTCGATCTTGCCGCCGCTCTCGCGGCCGGCCTGGAGCGCGTCGGACATGTACGCGTGCGCGACGGCCGTCTCGCCGTTCAAGAGCGGCATCATCGGCTCGGAGGTGAAGCCCTTCACGCGCGAGCGCAGCCCGATCAGCACCTTCTTGGCCTTCTCGAGCTCGGCCGGGTTCTTCGAGTTGAGGCTGTAGCCCTCAGACTTCAGCGCGGCGCCGAGCGTCTCGCGGACGTCATCGAGAAGCGTGAACTTGCCCTTGAGCTCCGGATTCGTGAACAGGTCCTTCCAGCCCTTGATCTTGCCCTTGAACACGGCGCGATTGACCGCGATGCCGGTGGTGCCCCAGTCGTAAGGGACGGAGTACTTGTTGCCCGGGTCGAAGCTCTTGTTGAGGTACTTCGGGTCGAGGGACTTGAAGTTCGGGATCTTCGAGCGGTCGAGCTCGAGGATCAGGCCGGTATGCGCCATGACCGAGACCATGTAGTCGGACGGGACGGCGACGTCGAAGCCGGTCGCGCCGGCCTGGAGCTTCGCGAGCAGCTCCTCGTTCGAGGAGTAATTGGAGATCTGCACCTCGATGCCCGTCTTCTCCTTGAACGCCTTCACGAGCTCGGGCGAAACGTAGTTCGACCAGATGGCCAGGTTCACGACCTTCTGC
>CAYZKI010000088.1:4224-10545 GCA_964478745.1 uncultured Bacteriovoracaceae bacterium | reverse complement strand
CTCCTACAACATCCACAAGGGCTTCAACGCCACGAGGCCGTTCTCCAACCAGAAGTTCGTTCTCGATCGGATCCGTCACGCCATCCGCGACGTCCATGCCGACGTGGTTTGCCTGCAGGAGGTGCTCGGCGCGCACGACGGGCATCGCGAAAGGATCAACGAGTGGCCGAGCCAGTCGCAGTTCGAATATCTCGCCGACGAGCTCTGGCCGCACTTCGCCTACGGGAAGAACGCGATCTACACGGCCGGCCACCACGGCAACGCCATCCTGAGCAAGTACCCGTTCACGTTCTGGGAAAATATCGACATCTCGACCAACCGGTTCGAGAAGCGCGGGCTGCTTCACGGAGCGATCAGGATTCCCGGCAGGAAGACGCCACTTCACGTGATCTGCGTCCATCTCGGGCTCCTCGAAGCCGAGAGAAAGACGCAGGTCGGGAGGCTCTGCGACCGGATCGAGTCGCACGTGCCTCATCACGAGCCCCTGCTCATCTGCGGGGACTTCAACGACTGGATGGTCCGCGCCTCGGGGGCTCTCGAGCGCAAGCTCGAGGTTCGCGAAGCGTTCCAGACCGTCCACGGCTCCCATGCGCGCACGTTCCCGAGCTGGCTTCCCGCGCTCCGGCTGGACCGCATCTATTTCCGGGGAATGGCGGTGGAAACGGCGAAGCAGCTCAGCGGGAAGCCCTGGAACGAGCTTTCCGATCACCTGGCGCTCTATGCTGAAATGAATCTGGGTAAGCGCGCCTAGACTTCCGCGCGTCAGGCGCTGGCCGCGCCGCGGGAGCCCTGTGCCGCAGCCTGAAGCGTCTCGGCGAGCTGCTCGATCGTGTATGGCTTGGCGAGGAACCAGGCGCCCGGAAGATGGCGCGCGCGGCTCTCGCCTTCCTGCGCCGCAGAGAGAACCACGGTTGGCGGAACCTTTCCGTGACGCTTCAGAATGGCGTTGAAGAGCTCCTCTCCGCTCATTCCGGGAAGAGTCAGGTCGAGGAGCATGACCTCAGGCCATTGGCGCTCCAGGAAAGCGAGCGCCTCTTCCCCGTTATCCACGAGAAGCGGAACATGCTCGTAGGCCTCGAGCACCATGCCCAGAGTCTCTCTAACTGAAGGATCATCTTCGACAACGAGTATTTTCATAGAGTCGCTTGCTGTCGCAAAGTTCTTGCATAACCGAAGCCATCCGAGCAACCTTCAAATCCGTCCGCTCAGAAAAAATTCCGCGAGAGTTTTTCAAGAAAGTGTCCAAGATTTTCTAAGGAAAACTCGCTTCAAGAAGTACTGATCTAGATACACTTTCTATGACAATTCATGACGCTTCCATGCAGCTGAGAGTCGAGACCGATTCCATGGGCGAAGTCCACGTGCCGGCACAAGCACTCTATGGTGCGCAGACTCAAAGAGCAGTTTCGAATTTTCCGATCTCCGGCCGAACCGCTCACGCGGCGCTCATTCGCGCCTATCTGAGAATCAAGGGTTCGGCGGCGGCGGCCAACGAACAGTGCGGCGCGTTAGATACAGAGAGAGCGCGATGGATCGCGACAGCGGTCGATCAATTGCTGGGGCTGCCTTTCGCGGAGCTGACTCCCCATTTCCCCGTCGACGCTTATCAGGCCGGCGCTGGAACGTCGCAGAACATGAACACGAACGAGGTGGTGGCCAATCTCGCCAACCGTCTCGCCGGCCATCCTCTCGGCTCTTACTCCCGGGTCCACCCGAACGATCACGTGAATCGTTCACAATCCACGAATGATTCCTTTCCGACTGCGATGCGACTCGCACTGCTCGAGGACTCGCGAGCCTGGGTCTCCGAGCTCGAGAAGCTCTCCGCCGCGTTCGCGACTCACGCGGGTCATTGGGCCGAGCTTCCCAAGTCCGCGAGAACCCATCTTCAGGACGCCGTTCCGATGACACTGGGCCAAGAATTCGCGGCTTACGCGGCCACCCTGGCCAAGTGCGCGAAGCGGGTCGACCAGAGCCGCGACGAGCTCAGGGAGCTCGGCATCGGCGGAAGCGCGGCAGGCACGGGGCTCACGGTTCCCCAGGGGTTCATCGCCGCGATCGTGAAGGCGCTCGAGGCGCGCACCGGCGAGAAGCTTCGCCCCGCCGCGGACCTCCGTGAAGCGATGCAATCCCAGGCGGCAGTGGGCTGGTACATGGCTGCGACCCGGCTCGCGGCGCTCGAGCTCACGCGGATCTGCAACGATCTTCGCCTCCTCGCTTCCGGCCCTCTCACGGGCCTGGCCGAGATCGAGCTCCCATCCGTTCAGCCCGGGAGCAGCATCATGCCGGGCAAGGTGAATCCTTCGATCCTCGAGATGGCCAATCAGTCGTGGTTCAGCGTCCTGGGTTACGAGCAGACGGTGGCCCATTGCCTCCAGGCCGGGCAGCTCGAGCTCAACGTCATGATGCCGATGATGGCGTTCTCGGCGCTCGAGGCGACGAACGTCGCGGCGCGGACCGCCCGGGTGCTGCGCGAGCGATGCATCGAGGGGCTCCGCGCGAACGAGACCCGGCTAAGAAGGTACTTCGAGGCCACGCCTCAGGTCGCCACGGCGTTGAGCCCCGTGCTCGGTTACGACGCGACCGCGGCGCTCGTCAAGGAGGCGCTCGCCCAGGGCGTCTCGGTCATCGACCTCGTGCGCGCTCGCAAGCTCGTCCCCGAGGATCGCCTCCGCGAGCTCCTGG
Organism: uncultured Bacteriovoracaceae bacterium; assembly: GCA_964478745.1. Classification (GTDB taxonomy): domain Bacteria; phylum Bdellovibrionota; class UBA1018; order UBA1018; family UBA1018; genus CAYZKI01. Next base: position 7,860 of record CAYZKI010000088.1, on the reverse strand, counting down.
ACGTCCGGACCCTCACGGGCCGGAGCCCCTAGCGCTCAGCGGGTCGCCGCCGACTTCTTCGCCGGAGCGCGAGTCGCGTCGCGCGGGAACGTGGCATCGATGGCCATCGCGTCCGGCTCGCCGTCGTCGCCCCTGGCTTCCTGGTCGCGCTGCTCGCCCGGGATCTCCTGGATCAGGTCCATATCCTCTTCGGTCTCGAGCTCCGGATGCGGATCGGCGACGCAGCCAGGCTTGCCGGCGCGGTCGCCCACGCGGATGTGAAGGTGATCCTTGTGATACTTGATGTGACGGATGAAGCGCGCGAGGCGCAGCCACTCCTCGGCATCCTCGCGCGAGGCGTACTTCGCGAGCTTGCTGATGTGCTTGCGATCGAGAAACACGACCTTCACGCACGCGTACGGGTTGTTGAAGATCTTCTTGAGCAGCCACCAGTTCGCCTTCGGGTCGAACTCGCGGTGAAAGCGCTCGGGAGAAGGCTTGTTGGCCTTCACCGTGAGGAAGCCGAGATCCACGTCGATGCCCGCGGTGTGTGAGACGTGCCCGCGCCTGCCGTGCCGGCCCGAGAGGCATCCGCCGCGCGGCGCGGAGAGATCGCCGACCACGAGCCTCACGCCCTTGTGCTCCGGGCCCGAATGCTCCTTCGCCACCTCGCGCCCGGTCCATTCGAGCATCCCGATCATGGGGTCCGTGCCGAAGTCCACGCAGCGCTCCGGGCGCCTGAGCTGGATGCGGTTCGACGACGTGGGAATGAGCCTTCTTCCCCAGGCCAGGAATCCGTTGTTCACGTTGCAGTACGACTGCGCGGGGTAGCGGCCGTTCTCCGAGCGGATGAGATCGAGGACGTCGCCGAGCTTTCCGTTCGCGGCGAGCTCCGTGTAGAGCTTCTGCTCGTCGGTCATTTCATCGCAGTAGCTCGCTTTGCGTCTTTGCGCGGCGCAACGATTGGCCGACCGTTTCCGCGAGACCACGAACTTCGCGCAGCAGCGGTTCCCATGGTGTCCCCACTCGGGATTCCAGCGCGCGCAGAAGTCGATCTGGGCCGGTTTCACGCCGAATAGGAAATCCTCATCCCTGTCGGGGACATCGGCGAACTCGGAAGAAGGCTGGCAGGGCTGGATGTCGACGGCATGGGCGAATGGCGCGGCCGAACCCGCGAAGCCCATGATGCCGATCAAAAGAAGGAAAACTCGCACCTCAAAACAATAGGCAAGAGGACCCGTTCAGTCAAATCGTTAGGCGAGATCCAGCTGACGAAGCTGTTCCTCGAGATCCGCCGTTTCGCCGACCCAATAAGGGTGACTCCCGAACTCCGGAAATGCTTCGGGAAACGCCGGATCCTTCCATCTGCGCGCGATCCACGCGGTGTAGTGAATGAACCGCAGCGCGCGAAGTCCCTCGATCAAGCCGAGCGTCGAGCGGTCGAACGCGCGCATTTCGCCGTAACCCTCGAGGATCAGCTCGCGCTGGCGCATCGCCTCGCGGTCCCTTCCGGGGATCAGAAGCCACAGGTCCTGCGCGGCGGGCGCGACGACCATGTCGTCGAGGTCGAGGAAGAAAAGCCCGTGCGTGTTCCAGAGAAGGTTTCCCGGATGGCAGTCGCCGTGGACGCGGTGAACGGGGACTCCCTCGAACCTCGGAGCGATCCTCCTGATGATCTCGCGCGCCGCCTTCTCGTAACGGCCGCGGCACTCGAGCGGGATGAAGCCGTTCTGCAGGAGAAACTCCAGATTCTCGGTTCCGTAGGTTTCGGGCGTGAGGCGGATCCGGTGGGGCGCATCGCGGCTCGCGCCGACGTTGTGGATTCTCCCCAGCAGGCGCCCGACGCGCAGGAGCTGCTCGTCGCTGAACTCGTCCGGAGCCCTGCCCCCCACCTTGGGAAAAACCGCGTACCAGATGCCGCCCTCGCGCGTCCGGTGAAGCGTGCGGCCGTCAGGAAAAGGAACGGGCGCGATCGCGGGAACCTCGGCCTCGACGAGGTCGGCGAGGAACTGGTGTTCCTCGAGAATCTGTTGCTCCGTCCAGCGTCCCGGCCTGTAGAACTTCGCGACGCGGCGGTCCGGGCGTTCCCAAGGCGGCCGCTCGGTGACCCACTCGGAATCGAGCTCGACTTCGTAGACGCGGTTCTCGAAGCTGTTGAGGGCCGCGCAGCGCCCCGTGCAGCGAAGGCCGGAGGCCTCGACCGACTGGAGCACGCGATCAGGCGTGAGCTCGAAGAAATACTGGGTGGGATCGTTGGCGCTCATCCGCTCTCACCCGCGCCCTCGTCCGGATCCCTCTTCAGCTCCCGCAGCAGGCGCTCCGCCGGGGTCTCGAGCTTCTTGTCCCGGTTGCAGTCGCGGCACGCGGGAACGATGTTGCCCCTGCTGCTTTCCCCGCCGCGCGCGAGCGGCACCACGTGATCCATGGTCAGCTCGGCGGGCGCGAACTTCTTCCCGCAGTAGTGGCACAGGCCCTTCTGGACCTGCTCGTTCCACCACGAGGTCGAGCGCAGCTTCTTCGCCTTCTCGCGCTCCTTGCGTATCCGCTTGGGATCCGTGTGCGCCGGATCGAGAAAGTAATAATCGCCATCATCGGGCATGCTGCTGCGAGGCTACCACGCCCGGAGCCTGCCCGCCACGCAACTCCGTTTCCACCGACCTGCGGGGCCGGTCGAAGCTGTAGACGTTGTAGGCGTGGCGGATCACGGTCAGCGCGACATTCCTGACGGGCACTCCGCCCGGAGTGGCGCCTTTCTCGGTGCCGAGATGGGCGTGACCGTGGAAGGCGCCGTCGGCGCTGCCCGCGTCGATCGCCTCCGCGAGCAGGTAGCTGCCCAGGAAGGGGAAGATCTGGGGTTTCTCGCCGAGCAGCGTTCCCTCGATCGGCGAGTAATGAAGGAGCGCGAAGCGGAAATCCGTGTCGAGCGTGAGGAGCTCCCTCTTCAATATTTCCGCCTGGCTGCGCGCGTGATGCGCGAACCTCTTGGTCTCCTCCTCGCCGAACTCGGTGACGCACGCCCCGAAGAAGCCGCCGCCGAAGCCCTTCAGGCCGGCGATCCCGACGGAAACGCCGCGCACGCTGAACTTCGCCGACTGCCCCTCGAGAGTGATCACTCCCACGTCCTCGAGCAGCTCGCGGATCCTTTCCTGCTGTCCCGTGTGGTAGTCGTGATTCCCGAGCACCGCGACGACCGGCACGGGCAGATCCTTGAGGTCGTGAGCCAGCGCCGACGCCTCCTCGATCTCCCCGCGCTGCGTGAGGTCGCCCGCGAGCAGCAGCACGTCCGCCTTCTCCGAGAGCTGGATGAAATGCGGGCGCAGGCGGTTGCGGGAGTTCGCGTCGTAGTGGACGTCGCCGACCGACGCGACCCGGATCATTTGATGTCCTCGGTCTCCGAGGGAGAGTTCACGTGGAGGACTCTCACCTGGTTCTCGACCTCGCACTCCGGAAAGACCTCGCGAGCCAGCTGCTCGGCGAGCTCCCTCCGCTCGTGCACGGGCACCTCGCCCCGCAGGAGCACCTTCCCTCCCGCGTGATCGATCAGGATGTCGAGCTCGTTGGTCCTCGAGTCCTCGGCGAGCCGCTCCCTCAGATGAGCGACCCGGTACATGTCGGGCTTGGGCCCTTCGCCCGCGTGGTACGCGCTCGGGATCGGAG
>CAYZKI010000088.1:1704-4214 GCA_964478745.1 uncultured Bacteriovoracaceae bacterium | reverse complement strand
ATCGGAGCGGGCGCGCCCCGCTGACCCTGTCCCGGGCCTTGTCCCTGGCTGTGAATCAGCCTGGGGCCGGGCTGCGGGCCGGCATGGCCGAAGCTCCCGGGCGGCGGCGACGGATGACGCTCCTCACCTCCTCCGAAGATGATGCGGTACAGCCCGTAGATCACGTGGTTCGGCACCCAGACGTCGTTCGACTGGGCGTAGAGAAGGAGGCTGAGGAGACGCCGCGGAGCCTTGCGCGCGCGCCGCATGAGGTACTCCCAGTCGAGGTTCGCGTGCGTCAGGAGCGCGATCGCGTCGTGCCAGTGGCCCGGGCAAAGCTCGCTGTGCGCCGCAGCCTTGATGATCAGGAGATCCTCGGGAGCGACCAGGCGCAGCTTCTGCCCGTGGAACTCCGCGGTGATCAGTCGCTGCGCCATTTCAGAATCGAAGTAGATTTCACCTTTCGATTTGAAAATGACATCCACCAGGATGTCCTTGAGGAATCCTTTATACAACCACGATGGATCGGTCTTCTCCGTGCGGAACCCCTTCTTGGCCAGGGCGCGCAACGCGAGCTCGGCGTCCTCGGGCTGTACGAATAAGTCAATATCGTGTGTAGAACGCGGACGTCCTAATCCTCCCGATGCGATGCCTCCGATGAAGGCGTACCTGATGCCGGCCGTCTCGAGCGCCTCCACCGTGGCGCCGAGGACGTGATTGAAGCGCTCGGCCAGCTCGGGATCCTCGGTCGTGGTCTTGGCGAGGAGCTTTTTCTGCGTCTCCTGATTGATCTGCGGCTTCATTTTCGCCTCTCCCGTCGTCTGTTTCGCCGTCTCTTTCTTGACCGGCTTTGCAGCGTGCATGAGACCCACTCCATCAATTATCGCGCCACCGCTCACAAGCCTCCGTATCGAGCGAGGAATACGGCTTGCACACCCAAGGCGCGTAATCGCGAACGACTACCCCAAAAACACTCGTGTGCTCCGCGCAGGGAGGAATCATGCCTAACGAGAACAACCCCCAAAATCGGCCGCCCGGCCAAGAAGGCAACGAAGAAGGGCGATCGACTGAGTCCCGCAACGAAAGCGAAAGCCAGCGTTCAGCCCGCGGCACCGCCGCCATGGATCCCGGAACCCGCCAGGAAGTCGCGCGCAAGGGAGGCCTCGCCGTCTCCCGCAACCGCGCTCACATGGCCGAGATCGGCCGCAAGGGCGGTCAAAGCGTCTCGAAGAACCGTGAACACATGGCGCAGATCGGCCGCAAAGGCGGCGCCGCCTCGCGCGGCCAGCGCAAGCCGACGTCTTCCGGCGAAGGCGGATCGAGCGGCCCATCCGGCTCGACCGGCGGCGGCGAGACCTCCGGGACGCTGTAACTGATCAGACGTCCGTTCGCGGAGGCAGTTACTCCGGAACGCTATGACTGATCAGACGTCCGTTTCGAGCCCCTCGTGCGCGAACGACCATTCGACCTCATGGATCGGATGGTCGGTGCGCCGGGCGGCTCTGAGCTGGGTGTCGTAGTAGCGTCGCGCGTGCGCTTCCGCGGCCGCGATCTTCTCGGCGGACGACGCCGGATCGTGGTGCATGAAGAGCACGCGACGTATGCCTTCGCGGATCGCGATGTCGATGCCCAGGGACGCGGCCGCGTGGCCCCAGTTCACCTTCTCGATGGTCTCCATCAGGGAGTACTGGGCGTCGAACACCATGAGATCCACGCCCTGATAGAGCGGGAGATCCTCGCCGAGCTCCGCGCGAGTCACGCGCGTGCACTCGGTATCGACGCAATGTGAATAGGTCCGGCCACCGTTCACGAACTTGTAGCCCCAGCATGGATCCGGATGATCGAGCTGGTACGGGGTGATGGAAAGATCGCCGATCTCGAAGGGCGCCCGCGGCTTGAGCTGATGATAGATGATCTTCGAGCCGAGGCTCTCGAGCGGCACGGGGAAGTAGGGCTTCTTGAAAACGGTCTTGAACACGTCGGGCAGGTCGGGCTGGACGGCGTAGACGTGAATCTTGTTTCCAGGAATGAAGATGGGGGTGAAGAACGGCAGGCCGATCAGGTGATCCCAGTGGAAGTGGGTGAACAGGATATGGACCTCGCCCGTCCCCTTGCCGCAGGGCCCGCCCAGGAGCTCGTATCCGAGGGTGCGAATCCCGCTTCCCCCGTCGATGATCACCCTCGTTGACGAAGTCTTGACCTCAAGGCACGGGGTGTTTCCTCCGTAGCCGCCGAACTGATGGCGCGGCAGCTGCCCAAGAAACGCCTCGATCTCGGTCTTCTTCTTATGGCCCTGTTCGAAGAACTCGACCAGCGCGCCGCGGATCAAGCCTTCCAGAGCCTCAGGAGTATGGGGCGCCGGGAGAGATCCCCGGGCGCCCCAGATCTTGATTTTCAACGAACTTATTTCTTCTTTTCGGCTTCAGGCTTTGCCGCTTCGTCGTGCGTGTGGTCGCCGGCCGCGCCGCAATCGCATTTCTTCTTCTTATCCTTGGCGCCCGCGCAGCTACAGGCCTTGGCGTCCTTTCCCT
>CAYZKI010000088.1:0-1694 GCA_964478745.1 uncultured Bacteriovoracaceae bacterium | reverse complement strand
CCCTTGGCGCATTCGCAGGCAAAGGCCGAAGACGACAGTCCGGCGGAAGCCAGGGACAAAGCAAGGACAGCTGCAGTCAGAAATTTCATCTTGAATCTCCTTAGTCTGGCAAAGACCTTTCAGGGCCCCTGCCCTGTCGGATGATTGCTTCACGGTAAATTATAATTTTAACAAATCCGATTGGCAAACTCAGAGAGTCGAGTTAGTAACCCACCCACTATGAAACGTGGCCGTCCCAAGGGTCGTTCTCGCGACTCCCGTTCGTTTGGTCCTCTCGGTGATCTGATCAGAAATGCGCGTTTGGAAAAGGGCCTGGGTCTTCTCGATGTCGCGAAGGCCTGCCAGTGCTCGGTGCAGTTCGTTTCCAACATCGAACACGGCCGTGCCCCCCTTCCCTGGGATAAGGTTCCGCTGATCGCTTCGGCTCTGAAGCTCCAGGTGGAGGATATCCAGGCCGCGAACCTTGCGGTTCGCTCGGACTTCCAGAACTTCGTTTCGGTCGGCCCGCGCTCGGGAAGCGCCAATGGGCGCGGCTCTCCGGCCCGTACCCGCGTCGCCGGCACGGCTTCGGCGGTCGCCCTGGCCGCGCGCGATTCAGCCCTGCGCGAAGTGATTCAGCGCTATCAGACCGCGACCCCCGAGCTTCGCAAGAAGTTCGTCCGCGCGGCCATGCAGCTGCTTTAAGATCAGTTTTCGGGCGTTAGCGCCTGTCCAACGTGACGTAGGAATAGGGAATCTCGGCCTCGAGAAAATCCTGACGCTCCACTTCAACGAAGTTCTCGGGCCACTCCGGGAAGAACGCGTCGCCCTGGTATTCCAAATGGACTTGGGTGATGTAAATTCGCTCCACCCAGGGCATTGCGGCGCGGTAAATCTCGGCTCCGCCGATGATGAAGATTTCCTCGGCCCGTCCTCCGCAACGACCGATGGCTGCCTCGACCGAGCCATGCACCTCGGCTCCCGAGGCTTCGTAATCGGGACGCCGGCTCACGACGAGATTGAGCCTGTCCGGAAGCGGCCGGCCGATCGACTCGTGCGTCTTCCGCCCCATGATCACGGGATGCCCGCGGGTCAGCGCGCGAAAGCGCTTCAGATCCTCGGGAAGATGCCAAGGAAGGCGGTTTTCCACTCCGATGACCCGGTTACGGGCCATCGCGACGATCGCGGAGATCCGCATCAGACCGCCACGGGCGCCTTGATCGCCGGATGAGGGTCGTATCCCTCGAGCGTGAAATCCTCGTACCTGAAATCGAAGATCGACCGGACGTCGGGATTCAGCCTCATGCGCGGAAGCGCGCGGGGCTCGCGGCTCAGCTGGAGCATCGCCTGGTCGCGATGGTTCGAGTACAGATGCGCGTCCCCGAGCGTATGCACGAAATCTCCGGGCTTCAGCCCGGTGACCTGCGCGATCATCATCGTCAGGAGCGCGTAGCCCGCGATGTTGAACGGGACCCCGAGGAAGATGTCGGCGCTCCGCTGGTACAGCTGGCAGGACAGCCGCCCCTTGGCGACGTAGAACTGGAAGAACGCATGGCAGGGGGGAAGCGCCATCTTCTCGATCTCGGCCACGTTCCAGGCGCTCACGATGAGGCGCCGCGAATCCGGGTTCTTCCTGATCTGCTCGATGACCTGGCTGATCTGGTCGACGGTCTTCCCGTCGGCGCCCTTCCAGCTTCTCCACTGGGCCCCGTACA
>CAYZKI010000087.1:0-10585 GCA_964478745.1 uncultured Bacteriovoracaceae bacterium | reverse complement strand
TCTCGAGGGCCTCGCGGTCCGTGGAACGCCGGATGACGATCGGAACCTGCTTCAGGCCGGCAAGCTTCGCGGCACGGAGGCGGCGTTCGCCGGCAATGAGGAAGTAGCCGCCCTGGGCGTTCTTTCTCACGACGAGAGGCTGAATGATGCCGTTCGCGGCGATGGACTGGCTGAGGTCCTTCAGTGCCTGGTCGTCAAAATCCCGACGCGGCTGGAACGGGTTCGCCTGGATCTCGTCGAGCGTGGCCATCGTGATGCCGGGATGGCGATCGCGGTTTCCGTAGAGGACTTGTTCCACGGTCGTCGCGGGTCCGGCCGCGGTCGCTCCGGCGCCGGCGGGTGTCGGGGCCGAAGAAGCGGGCGCGGGCGATTGCTGTGCCTGCGTCGGCGGTGGTGGCGGCGTCGCGGCCGCGCCGGGAAGCAATGATGCCAAGCCTTTTCCAAGTACGGGTCTCTGAGACACTTCGAATCCCTCGTTCAAAACGGTTAAAGCTCCGCGGCCCGATCGCTCGCCGAGTCGGGCGCCTTGTTCAGGTGCGCGGTGATTCCAGGCGCCGGCTGCGCCGCCGCGGCCTGCTGCGGCTGATTCCTTGCGAGCAGCTCCTTCGCGAGATGCAGGTACGCGAGGCAGCCCTTCGAGTCGATGTCGTAAAGAAGGATGGGCTTGCCGAAGCTCGAGCATTCGCTCAGGCGGATGTTCCGCGGGATCACCGTCTCGAACACTTTCGCGCCGAAATGGGCCCGCACTTCCTTCACGACTTCGTGAGCGAGATTGTTTCTCCCGTCGAACATCGTCAGGACGATGCCTTCGTCCTGGAGCGCCGGATTGATGCTCTGGCGGATCAGAGAAACCGTGTGCATGAGCTGGGTGAGTCCTTCGAGCGCGAAGTACTCGGTCTGCAGCGGAACGAGAAAGCTATCGGCCGCGGTGAGCGAGTTGATCGTGAGAAGGCCCAATGAAGGTGGCGAGTCGATCAGGATATAGTCGTAGTTTGCCTTGATCTCCGCGATCGCCGCTTTCAGCTTGCCTTCGCGAGCAAAGGCGGTGACCAGCTCGACCTCGGCGCCCGCAAGATCTCCGGTCGCGGGCGCAACGAAGAGACAATCCATCTCGGTGGGCTGAATTACTTGCGAGAGGGGGACATTCCCGACGAGCGCATCGTAAATTGTTTTAGTTTCAGCCGAACGATTGATTCCTAGGGCTGAAGAGGCGTTCCCCTGAGGGTCGAAGTCAATGACGAGAACTTTTCTCTCTGCGATCGCGAGAGATGCCGCCAGGTTGATCGTCGTCGTTGTCTTCCCTACGCCGCCTTTTTGATTAGCGACTGCGATGACCTTTCCCACTGAATGCCTCCCCTGGTTTCGCACTCAAACCGCTTATTTCAGGGGGTGAACCCTCTCGTGGTTTGGGTTCACCCCTCATTGTTGCGGTTGTGGTGGTGTGGATAACCAAACTTCCGGGCGCCTAGCGCAGCCCTTAGAAAAGGCTAGCCGTGAACATTCAGCTGAGCAAGTGGTTTCTCAAAAAAGATATTCACCGGACCGCTATTGGATATCCACCGACCAGCAAGAAGCACATGTTCCACGTGGAACATGGGCCGTGGCCACTCAAACGGCTATGTTCCACGTGGAACACGCTGAAGGAGAACCAGGCGACGACGTTTCTCTTCCGCGCCCACCACATACTCAGCCTGACGAAGGATTTTGAGCTCCGACTTCCACTTCCCTCGGGAAAATTCGGTCCATTCCTCCTCCCAAGCGGGTCCCTTGAGCAAAACGAGGTTGTTCCACGTGGAACATGGGCGGATCCAGGTATAGATCTTGGTGAGCGTTCCTACGGCCCGCGCCACAACTGCTTGGACCCTTTCTCTCTTGAGTACGTCTTCGGCCCGCTCTCCAAAGGCCCGCACATGCGACAATCCCAATTCAGCCGCCGCCCTTGAAAGGAAATCCGCCTTTTTCTTCTCAGAGTCGACCAAGAGCCACGGTTCCGCGCTGAAACAAGCCGCGAGCAGGCCGGGCACCCCTCCTCCGCTGCCCAAATCCATCGCTGGAAAGCGCAAGAACTCGCTCTTCCTCAGCTCAAGGACGTCCACGAGGTGGCCCTCGGCAAAATCCTGGGGAGAAATCAGCCGTGTCAGGTTCTGTACAGCGTTCTCGGCGACCAAGAGGTCATAGAACCGGAGAACCCGAGCCAGAACTTCGCCCTGAATCGAGGGAAAATCCCTCTCGAGAATCTGCCGGAGCTCCGAGTTCATACCCGGGGCACCGCTGAAGAACGACTTTCCTGCATCTTGAGATGGATGAGGAGATTCGCCACCGCCGCCGGCGTGACTCCCGGAAGTCGGCTCGCCTGCCCGATCGTCTCGGGACGGGTCGCCTTCAGTCGCGACAGGATCTCATTCGAGAGTCCGGCGACCTCCGCAAAATCCAAGGTCGGGGGAATCCGAAGCCCCTCGTTCTTGCGCATTCCTTCCAGGAGCTCGAGGTCACGCTTGATGTAGCCCTCGTACTTCACCTGGATCTCGACCTGCTCCGAAACCAGAGGCTCGATCTCGGCAGCCATCACCCCGAGCTCCACGAGGGACTCCCAGGTCACCTCAGGCCGACGGAGAAACGCCTCCGCGGAGACGCGATCCTTCAGGGCAGGAAGCCCGCGATCACCCAACCAGCTGTTGACCGGCGGGTGCGGCATCAAGAATCGATCCCGAAGCTCGCCACGACACCGCTCAATCTGGGCCCGACGCGCCGCAAACTGACGATACTCCGCGTCAGGCAGCAATCCAAGCCCGTGTCCCCGCTCAGAAAGCCTCAGATCCGCGTTATCCTCGCGTAATAGCAGACGATATTCAGCCCGGGACGTGAACATTCGATAGGGCTCGTCCACTCCCTTGGTCACCAGATCGTCGACCAGAACGCCGATATACCCTTCAAGACGCGTCATGACGAAGGGGTCCCGGCCCAGAGCCAGGTTCGCGGCATTGATTCCCGCGATCAAACCCTGAGCTCCTGCCTCTTCATACCCGGAGGTGCCGTTCACCTGGCCGGCGAAGAAGAGCCCGCTCCAGTCCTTCGACTCGAAAGTTGCGCGCAGAACCCTCGGATCTACGGCGTCGTACTCGACCGCATACCCGTAACGGATGAACTGCGCGTTCTCGAGTCCTGGAATGGTCCGGACGAACCTCTCCTGTACGTCCTTCGGGAGGCTGGTCGAAATCCCGTTCACATACACTTCGTCCGTGGTCAGCCCTTCGGGCTCCAGGAAAAGCTGATGCCTCTCCTTTTCGCGAAAGCGTTTCACCTTGTCCTCGATCGACGGACAGTAGCGAGGCCCCACTCCCTGGATCACGCCCGTGAACATCGGCGAACGGTCGAAGTTCTCCTCGATCGCCTCGTGCGTCCGCTCGTTGGTGTACGTGATATGGCAGGAAATCTGCCTCAAATACGGAAACGGATCGGGCTTCCAGTGAAACGAGAACGGCAGCGGCTTCTCGTCTCCAGGCTGCTCTTCCGACTTCGAGAAATCGATCGAGTCCTTATGGAGCCTGGGCGGAGTCCCCGTTTTTAAACGACCCAACTTGAAACCCAGGCGCTCGAGCTCGGAGCTCAGTCCTTTCGCGGCCTGATCTCCCGCACGGCCGCCACTCTCCTGCTCGGACCCGCAATGCATGACGGCCCGAAGGAACGTGCCCGAGGTGATCACGACAGCCCGGCTCTCGAGGCGCGATCCATCGGCGAGCTCCACTCCGGCCACACGAGCTCCCTCGAGGATCAAGCGGGTCGCCTCGCCCGAAAGGATTTCCAGACCCGGCACGCCGCTCAGAAAGGCCTGCATCTGAGAAGCGTAAATCGCCTTGTCGCATTGGGCTCGGGAAGACCGAACCGCAGGACCCTTGCTCGAATTCAATCGGCGGTACTGAATCGCCGCCAGGTCGGTAATTCGACCCATGACCCCGCCTAAGGCGTCGATTTCTTTAATTAATTGTCCCTTTGCCAGCCCCCCCATCGCGGGGTTGCAGGACATAAACCCAATTCGTTTAGGGTTCAGCGTTAGCAGCGCGGTGCGACACCCGAGGCGTGCGGCGGCGTGGGCGGCCTCGGTACCCGCATGACCGCCTCCGATGACAATGACGTCGAACTTCACGCTCATTTGGTCAGCAGGGATAACAAACCCTGCGGCGCATTACTAGAGCGGCAACGTGGTGCCGATGCCCTGCTCGAGCGCGCGCTGATAGACGAGCGGGGCCGTCGCAAGATCGTCGAGCGCGATGCCGAGGTTGATCGCCATGGTGCGCTCCTCATCCGACACGCGGCCGGCCTTCTTGCCGAGCACGATCTCGCCGAGATCGGCGAACGGAGCCGGGGTCTCCTGAAAATAACCTTCGCGCCGGTAGTACTCGAGCTGGGTGACGTCGTCGGTGGCCAGGCGGTTGATCTGCGCGAGCGCGGAGCCGGTCCAGTAGGAGTCGAAATCCACCGGGCTAGCGAACGCGCCTTCCGCGAGCCAGTCCGCCTCGATCACCGGCGTCGGCTTCTTCAGGATCGGCCCGCTCGTGACCACCAGATCCATCTTCTTGACGGCGTCCTCCGGGCGCGACACCACCTCGATCTCGACGTCGAACTTGCGGCTCATCTCCCGGGCGAAACGTTGCGCGACATCCGCGTGGGTGTCGTAAGCCATCACTTTTTTCAGCCGGAAAACCGTGGAAAGCGCCTCTAAATTGCTTCGTCCCTGCACGCCGCAGGCGAGGATCCCGAGCGTCGAGCTGTCCGGGCGCGCCATGTGCTTCGCCGCGACCGCGGTCGCCGCGCCCGTTCTCTGGGCCGTGATCCACGTGCAATCCATCACGGAGATCGGAAGTCCCGTCGAAGCGTCGTTCAGGATCAGAAGTCCGCTGATGTACGGAAGGCCCTTGGCCTGGTTCTCAGGAAAGCCGGAGACCCACTTGATACCCGCCGCCTCGGTGCTGGGAATGTACGCCGGCATCGCGTGAAGGAACGAATCCTTGCGCGGATGAATGCCGGGCTTCGGCGGCATCTCGGTTCTTCCTTCGCCCTTTTCGCGGAACATCTTCTCGAGTGCATCGATGATGTCCGTCATCGGAAGGTCGATCTCTTCGACGTCATGCCGGCTCAGATAGAGAAGATTTCTCATCACGGACATAGATCAGCCTTTCGTATTTAAGTAAGCGGGCGAAGGGGCTCGAACCCTCGACCTCAAGCTTGGGAAGCTCGCGCTCTAGCCAACTGAGCTACGCCCGCATCCGAACGATCGAAGGCTCAGAAACTAGCCCATATGGCCCACAAAGCAAGGCCTTCCCTTCGGAGCGATCAACAACTCGGGCAGTAGGCGGCTTCTGACTCGGCGCTCTGGGCGGGCTCCGACGGCCGCTCGAGAACTTGAGTCGCGCGGCTGCGGTCCCGAAAGACCGTGATTCCCTTGCATCCCGAGTTGTAGGCCAGCTCATAGGCATGAGCGACGTCCGCCTGAGTCGCCGACTCGGGTAAGTTGATGGTCTTTGAAACCGCGCTGTCGGAATGGCGCTGAAAAGCCGCCTGCATTTCGATGTGATCGGCGATCGGCACCGCCGACGCGGGCCGCCATGCGTCTCCCAACTCCTGGGCCAGCCGCCGATCGGTCCACTCGACTGCCGAGCGCTCCGTGATTTCTATGTCTTTCAGGCTGAGTATTCGCCGGACGGCCGGGTGAATATCCAGCAGCCGGGCCCCGGAAAGAACGTTCCGGTAGGAGACGCCTGAAAAGATGGGCTCAATGCCGCTCGATGCTCCCGCGATCAGGCTGATCGTCCCGGTCGGGGCAACCGTGCTCACCGTCGCGTTCCGGAGCGCCGGATATCCGAGCCTGTCCCACAGGGAGCCCTTCCAGTTCGGAAAGGCACCCTTCTCACTGGCCAGGCGCGCGGACTCAAGCTTCGCCTCCCGGTCGAGGAAGCTCATCATCTTCTCGCCCAGGGCGCGCGCTTCCTGGGTGTCGTACGGGATTCCCAGCGCCAGGAGCAGATCGGCGAGACCCATCACTCCAAGTCCGACCTTGCGGTTCCGCCTCGTGATCCTTTCGCTCTCGACGAGCGGGAAATCATTCACGTCGACCACGTTGTCGAGGAACCGCATGGCGATCCGGATATCGCGACGGAAAGCCTCCCAGTCGAGCTCCGAACCCTTCGCGTAGAGGCCGAGATTGAGCGACCCGAGATTGCACGACTCGTAGGGAAGCAGCGGCTGCTCTCCGCAAGGGTTCGTGCTCTCCATCGCCCCCAGGCGCGGCGTCGGGTTGAAGAAGTTCACGCGGTCGAGGAACACGAGCCCCGGATCGCCGCATTCCCAAGCGGACTGGACGATCCGATCGAAGATCTCCTGCGCCCGGATCTTCCTCGCCACGGCGCCGGTCCTCGGGTCCAGAAGGGAAATCTCCTGCTTGGCCGCGAGGGCGTCCATGAATTCAGCGGTAATTCCCACGGAAATGTTGAAATTCAGGATGGAACGCTGGTCCCGCTTCGAGTCGATGAACTCGAGGATGTCCGGATGGTCCACGCGCAGGACCGCCATGTTCGCTCCGCGGCGGGCGCCGCCCTGCTTGATCGTCTCCGTCGCGGAGTCATAGATCTTGATGAACGAGACGGGCCCGGAGGCCACCCCGTGCGTGGTCTTCACGACGCTTCCATGCGGCCTCAGCCGAGAGAACGCGAACCCGGTTCCTCCTCCGGACTGATGGATCTTCGCCGCGTTCTTCAGGGTGTCGAAGATCCCGTCGAGCGAATCCTCGACCGGGAGGACGAAGCACGCCGAGAGCTGGGCCTTCGGCTTTCCCGCGTTCATGAGCGTGGGGCTGTTCGGCAGGAAGCGCAGCGAGGCCATGAGCTCGTAGAAGGCGGCCTCCCAGGAAGCGCTCTTCCCTTTCGGCTCCGCCTCGGCGACCGCCTTGGCGACGCGCTCGAGCATCTGCTCGGGGGTCTCGGCGGCGCCATCTGCGTCTCGTTTCAGATAGCGTTTTTCCAGCACGATCCGCGCGTTATCCGTGAGCTCGAGCGCCCGCTTCGTGATTTGCTTTGAGGCCATCCGGACCATTATACTGAAATCGCCCCGTGGAGCCACCCATGCAGCAGCCATCATCCCCATCGCCTCAGCAGCCGAGCCCGGGAAAGATCGTCTCGCGCGATCCCGCGACCGGCGAGATCCTGG
This sequence comes from uncultured Bacteriovoracaceae bacterium, assembly GCA_964478745.1. Lineage (GTDB taxonomy): Bacteria > Bdellovibrionota > UBA1018 > UBA1018 > UBA1018 > CAYZKI01. Next base: position 3,385 of record CAYZKI010000087.1, on the reverse strand, counting down.
CGGAGCTCGACGCCACGCCGGCCTCCGAGCTTCCGCACATCTTCGCGCGAGCGCGCGAGGCTCAGGCGAAGTGGGCGGCCCTCTCCGTCAAAAAGCGGGCGAACCACCTGCGTCAGCTGCGCGAGGTGATGATCAATCGCGCGGACGAGATCGCCACGCTGATCTCGCGCGAGAACGGGAAGCCTCGCTTCGAATCGCTCGCCGCCGAAGTCTTCGCCTCGGTCGACACGATCACCTACTTCGCCAACAAGGCGCCCACCCTGCTGCGTGACCAGAACATTCCGCTCGTCCTCTTCAAGCACAAGAAGAGCAAGTTGAACTTCTGGCCGCTCGGGGTCGTCGCCGTCATCGCGCCGTGGAACTACCCTTTGATGGAGCCGCTCGCGACGATCATCATAGCGCTGGTGGCCGGAAACGCCGTCGTTTTCAAGCCCAGCGAAGTCACGCCGCTCGTGGGCCTGAAGATCCAGGAGCTCTGCGAGGAAGCGGGCCTTCCCGCGAACCTGATCCAGACCGTGATCGGAGACGGCGCCATCGGAGCCGCGATCATCGACCAGAAGCCCGCGAAGATCTTCTTCATCGGCAGCACCGCGACGGGCAGGAAGATCATGAAGGCCGCGGCCGAGCACCTCATCCCGGTCAACCTCGAGCTGGGTGGCAAGGACGCGATGATCGTGCTCGCCGACGCCGATCTGGACTTCGCGACCAGCTGCGCGATCTGGGGCGGATATTCCAACACCGGCCAGTTCTGCGCGGCGACCGAGCGCGTTCTCGTTCACGAGAGCGTCGCGCCGAAGTTCATGGCGATGCTGAAGGAAAAGCTTCAGACGCTCAGGCAGGGGCCCTCGACGGGCTTCGACAACGACCTCGGTCCGATCACCTTTCCCAAGCAGGCCGCGATCTACGAGAGCCACCTGAACGAGGCTCATGCGGCGGGCGCCCATTTCTCGCTGGGCGGCGGCCTCAGCCCGGACCGCCGCTACATGCCCCCTGCCATCGTCAGCGGGCCCAACATCGAGAAGCTCGAGATCTACAACGAGGAAACTTTCGGCCCGGTCCTCGCGGTAACGACCTTCAAGTCCGTCACCGAGGCAGTCGAGAAGGCCAACCGCTCGAAGTACGGCCTTCTCGCGAGCGTGATCACGAGGAACATCTCGCTTGGCGAGCAGATCGCGCGCCAGCTCGAGGTCGGCACCGTCACCATCAACGAGGTGGCCTACACGGGAGGCCTGGCCGAAACACCCTGGGGCGGCGTCAAGGAGAGCGGCTTCGGCCGCGTTCGCTCGGACATGGGCATCTTCGAGTTCGTGAACGTCAGGCACATCCACAAGCCGCGGTCACGGCTGTTCGTGTTCAAGTCCTGGTGGTGGTTCCCGTACACGCCGTTCCAGTACGAGACGTTCAAGCAGGCGCTGCAGCTCTATCGGCGAAGCTGGTTCGACCGGATCCGCGCGTTCCCGCACTTCCTCTGGAACCTGGCGCAGTTCCTGAAGAAGGAGAAACGCCTCTAAACGGCCGCGGCCGGCCCCTTCACTGCACCTGGATCGGACGCACGCCCTTCGCGGCCAGCGCCTGCATGAGGCGGTCGCGATAGGTCGCGACGAAATCCATCAGAAGGTCCGTCTCGGCGTTCGCCATCAGGATATAGGCCTGGAACTCGTTCATCATCAGGAAGTCGCTCGTGCCGTCGTAATACTGCCCGAGGATCGAGACGACCCGCGCGCGGTCCGCGGCCGTCACCTCGTTCTTCCAGAACTCCTCGGCGACCTGCGCGTAAGCGGGCTCCAGGAAGAACTGGGCATGCATGATCTCGTGAGTGACGACGGTCGTGTAAGGCATCGTGCTCTTGCGGGCGTAGGTGATGACCACGAAATCCTCGGAAACCGCGGCGCGAGGAAGCACGAAGGTCGTATAGAATTCCTCTTCGTTCGGGTTCAGGCAGTACTCCGGCGCGGTCGCGCACTTCTTCGTGGCCTCGCGGTGGAAGTCCATGAGGTCCTTGCCCTTGAGGTCGTGGCCGCCGATCATCGTGCGCGCCCTGCGGACCGAGGGGTCCTTCACGGACGGGACGTTCCCGCGGGGGTTCCCCATCAGGCCCTCGACGAAGAACGACGTGCGGCCGAGCGCTTCGTTCATCTGGACCTGGTCTTCGCTCTGGCAGAGGTACGCGCCGCGGATCTCGCGGACTTCCCGGCACTCGGTATAGCCCGTGACCTTGTCCAGCGTGCCCGAAGAGCGGAGCTTGGCCGTGGTCTGGGCGAAGTCCTGGTTCCAGATGGCGATGCCGCTCGAGGCGTCGACCGGGCTCGGAAGATTCTGTAAACCCGCCAGGGCGGACGTGGCGACGAGAACATTCAACAGGGCGGAAACGCTGACGAAAATACGCATGCGCGGGAATTATGGCGCAATGCGGCTTAAGTCAAGGTTTTAGAGGAGATTCTGGATTGCCTCGACGGCCTCGCGGATCGCGGGATCCGTTTCCATGCTCTGCTCGATCTTGTTGCAGGCATGCAGGATCGTCGTATGGTCCTTGCCGCCGAAATAATGGCCGATTTCCTTGAACCCCTGGCCCGTGTACTTGCGGATCAGGTACATGGCGATCTGCCGGGGAAGGGCGACCTGACGGGCCCGCGTGGTGGCCTTGAGATCACCGACCTTCAGGCGGAAATGGCGGGCCACGGCGTCCTGAATCGACTCGCTCGTGAAGTGCGAGCCCTCCTCCGGGACCGAGGTCCGCAGCTCCTGCTTCGCCATCTCGAGCGAGATCTCGGCGCCCGAAAGCGACGCTTGCGCCTGCAGGCGGATCAGAACCCCTTCCAGCTCGCGAACGTTCGATTTGATGTACGTGGCGAGGAATGTGGCCACGTCATCGGGCAGATAGATGTCTTCGCGCTCGGCTTTCGCCTTCAGAATGGCGATCCGGGTCTCGATCTCCGGTGGGGAAATGTCCGAGACCAGCCCCCATTCGAAACGCGTGCGAATGCGTTCCTCGAGGCCTTCGATCTCCTTCGGCGGACGATCGCTCGTCACCACGATCTGGCGCTTCGAGCTGTGGAGGGCGTTGAAGGTGTGGAAAAACTCCTCTTCGCTCGTGTTTTTCCCGGCGATGAACTGAATGTCGTCGATCAGGATCAGGTCGTAGCTGTCGCGATACTTCGTGCGGAACTGCGACATTCTCCGGTGCTGAAGCGACTCGATCAGCTCGTTCACGAACTTCTCGGCGGAAAGGTACGCGACCCGTGCGCTGGGGCGCTTGGCCTTGAGGTGGTTGCCGATGGCATGGAGAAGGTGCGTCTTGCCCAGGCCGGGAGGGCTGTACAGGAAGAGCGGATTGTACTGCCTGGCAGGCTGTTCCGCGACCGCCACAGCCGACGCATGGGCGAAC
>CAYZKI010000086.1:8201-10585 GCA_964478745.1 uncultured Bacteriovoracaceae bacterium | reverse complement strand
TCAGTCGGCGGAAGCGGAAGGACTGCCAAAGTCATCCGAACGCCCCAGCGCGCGCGATTGCGCGCATGCGCGCGGGCCAGGTCCCGGAGGTCGATCGCGCAAAGCACGTCTGCGTTCAGCAGATAGAACGGCTTTCCGTCGAGCAGCGGCAGCGCCTTCGCCGGACCCCCCGCGCTGCCCAGAAGCGTCGTGCTCTCGTCGCTGATCACGAGCTCCGCCCCCCCGCGCGCGAGCCGCTGGAGTCCGTCGACCGCCTTCGGTGCGAGGTGATGCACGTTCGCGACGATCTTCCGCGCGCCCGCCGCGACCGCGGCGTCCATCGCGAACTGCGCCATCGGCACGCCCATCACCGGCAGCAGCGGTTTCGGCGTGAGATCCGTGAACGGCCGAAGCCGTGTCCCGAGGCCCGCGGTCATCAGCATCGCGCGATCGATCGGGTCTTCAGAAATAGTAGTAATGGAAAAGCACCTCGCGAAGCCTCGAGTACCGCGGGTACTTCAACAGCGTCCTGCGGATGTTCTCGAAGGTGTTGCCGATGTACTTCAGATAGGTCGCGTTCCCGCGCCGGTTCAGGAACGAAGCGAAGCTCCCGATCGCCTTGAAGTTGCGCTGCACGGACATCATGTCGAAGACCTCGCGGAACCGCTCGCGGTCGAGCTTCGTCTCCGAGAGGGCCTCCCAGCGGGCCACGTAGTAGTCCAAGAGCCTCCCGATCTGCGCCTCCTCCAGCTGGTAGTAGCTGTCCTTGAGAAGCGAGGCGAGATCGTACTGCGGCGGCCCCATGCGCGCGTCCTGAAAGTCGATCATCACGAGCCGGTCGTCCGGCGTGACCATGACGTTGCGGCTGTGGAAGTCGCGGTGCGTGAGCACGGTGGGCTGATCGGCGAGGAAGGTGCAGATCTCGCTGAAGCCCGTCACCATCGTGTTGAGGTCCGCGTCGCTGATCTGGCGGTTCAGGTAGGTCTGGTAGAAGTGCTCGAGCGTGAAGTTCACTTCCCACATCAGCTTCTTGTGGTCGAACCTCAGGCTGAAGGCTTCGATAGACGACTTGCGCGGGTCGGACGCCTTGACTTGAAGCGTGACCAGGCTGTCGATGACCTGCTCGTAGAGGTGCCGCTCGATGTCGGGGTTGGAGACGTCCTGGAGCTTTCGAAGCAGCGTGATGTCGCCCAGGTCCTCGAGCAGGATGAAGCCCCGGTGGGCGTCGGTCTCGAGGATCTTCGGCACGTCGATCCCGCTGCCGAATAGGTGCTTCTGAACCTCGATGAAATCGAGCTTGTCCTTTTTCTCCGGGAACGGCTCGAGCTTCATCAGGATGTAGGAGCCGCCGCCCGGGGCGAACAGCCGGTAGTACTTGCGCGTGCTCGCGTCGCCCGGGAGCTTCAGAACCGATTCGATCTGGCGGTTTCCCTTCCAGCCCGAGAGGGCGTCATCGCCCTTGGCCATGAGGTCCACGATCTGGCTGACGTCGGCGGCAAGGCTCATAGGCGCTCCAGCTTCTTTCGGATTGCGGAGAACTCGGCGGACTTCACGACCGGGTTCATCAGGGGCGCCTGCTTGGCGATCCCGGCGCGGGTCACTTCCTTCAGCGAATCGATCTCCTCGACCGGGATCGGCGAGGTCTTCGGCGAGCGCGCGTACAGGTCGAGCAGCGCGGTCATTCCTCTCGGGTCGATGCCGGCGGAATAGAGCATTGCCACGCCTTCCTCGCAGGCCACCTCGCGATGCTCGGGCGTGATGATGGCCTCGGGCGCGTGCTGGATGCCGCGCACGAGAAACCCGAGCTCGAACGCGAGCGCCGCGGCGAGCTCCGTCTCGTAACGGGCCGCCTTCAGAACGCCGGTGGAAAGGTACAGGCGCGCGCTCGAGCCCGCGGTCGCCGCGTAGCTGTTCCACTTCCCGTCCTCGGATTTCACCAGCTTGGCCTGCGCGCTGCGGCCGCTCAGGCGCGACGCCAGGCGCGCCAGGTAGTTGGAAACTTCCTTGTCCTCGACGAGCTCCAGGCTCGATTCGAAGGGAGGGGTTTTGGACGCCATCACGCCCGTATCCGCGCCCGGGTTCTGACCGGAGCGATACGAGTCCTTGCGCGCGAGCGGGCCCGCGCAGCCGGCCAGGACGGCGGAAAGGAAAATGGGAACGAGACCGGAGCTCAGGAAAAGTTTCGCGAGGTGCTGCATCGATAGGCTTCCGAAGGGTCGGAGAGACTATCGTCCAGCGTTTTCAAAACGACTTCAAGCGCGAAGCTTCTTACTGAGTGACGGGCGCGCCGGCCGGAGCCGGAGCCATTCCCTGCGGAGCCATGGCCGCCGGCGGCGGGACCTCGGCGGCCGCCTGGCCCGGCATTCCTTGCACCGCGGGAACCGGATCCGGAGCGGCGACGGCCG
>CAYZKI010000086.1:0-8191 GCA_964478745.1 uncultured Bacteriovoracaceae bacterium | reverse complement strand
GTGTAGTAGAGGTAGAAGCCGGCGAAGATCCGGTTTGGATCCTTGATGAGCTCGCGATTGTTGTTGTAGATCTTGCGCCATTTTTTCGGCGTCCCGTAGACGTCCTGGGAGATCGTGCCCAGAGTGTCGCCCTGCTTGATCAGGTACTTCTCGCCGTTGCGGGAAATGCTGACCGGCGAAGAAGGCTTCTCGATCTTCAGCTCGACGCCCGCGGGAATCGAATTCGGGTCGCTGATCCTGTCGCGGTTGGCTTCGTAGATCTCCTTCCAGCGATAGAGGTCCCCGTAAGTCTCGAAGGCGATCTTCATCAAGGTATCGCCGCTCTGCACGGAGTAGCTCTCGAATTCGCCGCTGCCGCCCGACGAACGGGTCGCGACGGCGGAAGATGCGCCGGTATCCTCGGTGGTCGTCGCCGGAGGCGGGGTTTCAGCCGGAGGTGTCGTCTCCGCGGGAGGGGCCGCCGCGAGACCCGCAGCTGGATCCGGAAGGTCGCTCGGCGGAGGAGTCTCGGCCGGAGGGGCCGCCATCGGATCGGCCGGAGGCGGCTCGGTTGACATGGCTGCCATATCGGTTTCAGGAGGCGGCGCCTCGCCACCCGTCGGAGCCGCGAGATCCTCTTCGGGAGGAGCGAGGCTCTCAGCGCCGCCTTCCGCGGGAACGGCGTCGGTATCGGCTTCGGTCAGCTCGGGGAGCTCGTCACCGCTCAGTTCCGACTCGCCATCGACTTCCGACGAGGAACAAGCAGCGAGGCTGAGGACCATCGCGAAGACGGACAGGCTGTGTAGAATCTTCCTATTCATGACTCATCCTCATTCAAGGGAAAAGGAAAGGTCTTTGCCCTATGATGAGATTCGGAAGATCGTGAACTTAACTTAACCGCAAAAATCGTGTCTTTTCGGACACTCCACGATTTTTAAGCAGAAACTGCCGGTGTACCCGCTTGAAAATTGGACGAGCCCGTGGGCTGCGCCGCGTTACCCTGTGCGCGCGCTTCCAAGAAGAGGTCGCGCTGATCGAGAGACTGCAGAATGCGCTGCGTCAGATAGTCGAAGTCTTCTTTCTTGTGCAGGAAGTCGAGATCGTTGCTGTCGATGATCAGCTTGTTGCCCATCTGATAACCGTCCATCCACTCGTCGTAGTAGCGGTTCAGGTTCGACAGATACTCATCCGGAATGTTCTTTTCGTAATCGCGGCCGCGCATCGTAATGCGCTCCTTGAGCTTGGGTAGCGACTTGCGCAGGTAGATGACGAGATCGGGCGGGTTCAGGAACTGGCACATCGCCTCGTAGAGGGCGAGGTAGTTGCGGTAGTCCCGCTCTTCCATCATTCCCTGCTCGTACAGGTTGCGCGCGAAGATATTGGCGTCCTCGTAGATGCTGCGGTCCTGGATCGCGCTGTGCGTGCCCAGCGAGACGTTCTGATGGGCGCGGAAACGATGGTTCAGGAAGTAGACCTGGAGCGGAAACGACCAGCGCCCCATGTCCTGGTAAAAGTCCGCGAGATACGGATTCTCGGTCACGGCCTCGAAATGCGCGGTCCAGCCGAATCGCTGGGATAGCATCTGGGTCAGCGTGGTTTTGCCCGTACCAATGTTGCCTGCGACGGCGATGAAGATCTTTTCCCCTGCCAAGCGATGTCCCCCCAGAACTCAGTAGAGACTTTTGTCTTAGGTTTGGGACCGGCTCCCCGTCAAGCCAGCCACACCACCTTTTTTCACGCGCGTCGCGGCAAATTCCATCTGAAGTCCTATCGATCTTGAGTCACATCTTTAATATGTTAGCCTTTTGAAACGAGGTAAAATTCCGTCATGGCCGCTCAAATCCCAGAAACTGCGAACAAAGGTCTTGAAGGCGTCATCGCCTGCACCACTGAGATCAGCACGATTCACGACACGACACTTCTCTATCGCGGGTACACCATCGAGGATCTCGCGGCGAACTGTGGTTTCGAGGAAGTCGTTTACCTGCTCTGGAACGGCGAGCTTCCGAAGAAGGCGCAGCTGGAGACGTTCAAGGCCGAGCTCGTGAAGAACATGGCCGTGCCGGCCCAGCTTCTCCCGATCCTCGAGTCGATGGCGAAGATCGAATCGCACTCGATGTCCAAGCTTCGCACCGCGGTCTCGTACTACGGTCTTCTCGACCCGAAGGCCGAGGACATCTCTCTCGAAGCGATCCGGGCGAAGGCCACGAAGACCACCGGCGCGCTCGGCGCGATCGTGGCCGCGATGTCGCGCCTCGAGCAGGGCCAGAAGCCGCTCACCGCGAACCCGTCCAAGACCATCGCATGGAACTTTCTCAACATGATCCGCGGCAAGGAACCGACGGCCGAAGAGGAGAAGCTCTTCGACACCGCGCTCGTCCTGCACGCCGACCACGAGCTGAACGCCTCGACGTTCACCGCTCGCGTGGTGGCCTCGACGACCAGCGACTATTACAGCGCGATGACCGGCGCTCTCGCGTCGCTCAAGGGCCCGCTCCACGGTGGCGCCAACGAGCACGTGATGATCATGCTCAAGGAGATCGGCAGCTACGCGAAGGTCGACGCGTTCATCGACGACGCCGTCAACGCGAAGAAGAAGGTCATGGGCATCGGCCACCGGGTCTACAAGAACGGTGACCCTCGCGCGAAGATCCTGCGCGAGATGTCGGTGAACATCGCCAGGAAAACCGGCCTCGAGGACTTCCACAAGATGCTCGTCCGCATCCAGGAGCAGATGGAAGAGAAGAAGGGCCTGATGCCGAACGTCGACTTCTACTCGGGCCTCGTCTACACCGCGCTCGGCCTGCGTCCGCGCGATTTCACGCCGATCTTCGCCGTGAGCCGCATCTCGGGCTGGACCGCGCAGATGCTCGAGCAGAACTCGAATAACCGCATCTACCGCCCGCGCGGCTTCTACACCGGCGCCACGGATCGCAAGGTCACGCCGCTCGAGAAGCGCTGAGCGCCTCAGGGAAGCGATTTAGCGGATACGAACGCCCCGTTCTTGTAGCGGACCTCGACTCCGTAGTGGTGGTTCGTCCTCGAGGACTTGCCTATGAATACGCCTCGGACGACCGTTCCATCGGGCTCCGTCGTTTTCTCGAAGATCGTCGGAATTCTTCCGTACTCCAGGAGAACCGGAGGACTGTTCCGGTGGAACCAGGCGACAGCCTGCTGGGTGGCTTCGATGTCCTCCTGAGACCACGTTTCCTTGACCACACTCTGTGGAATCATGACGATCGGTCCGCCCGCTCCCAGATCTGCGGTATAGGTGAGCTGCATAACGACGGTCTTCACATGCTTGGCCGGCTCGCCCTTGCCGTCGAATCGCACCTCGTAGTCGAAGCACGGGCACCTGTAACGCATTCCCGAATCGACCACCGCGAGGACATTGTTCCCCAGCGCTTTCTCGCGCGCGACCAGGCTTTGGAACTCCGGAGTGGATACGAGTTCGGTCACTCGGTCCGTCGCCCGCGCGGGGCTGCTCCAGAAGAGATTCGCGACTAACGCGACGGTGTACAGGGCGGTTGTAATGGCTTTCACAGACGCAGCGCTTACAGCTTGGAGAAAGCTGCGGTCAATGGTTTCGACGGATCGTGTTTCGCTCAGCAAACAGGGGCGTTCGGTCCACGGTTTAGCTTGAGCTCGTCTCAGACTGCCCCTCGGGGGACACCAGGCGCTCCAGGCGGTCCTCGACGAGCTCGAGGAGCCTCGACGCCTCCGACTTGAGGTCGTCGAAGCGCGGGCGGAAGTGCACGCCGAGCGAGTCGTCGAGGCGCATGCTCTCGGTGGTGGCCCCGCCGGCGGAGGTCGCGGGCGCGGGCTGCTGCTGCTGATTCGCCGAAGCGCGGCTCAAGAGAAGCTGAAGCTCCTGCCGCGCCGTCCAGAGCGTCTTTCGGTCGCGCACCAGGCCTTGCGGCGAGGGCATGGGCGCGGGCTGCGTGGCCACCGGGCCTTGCGCCATCATGCGCATCTTCGCAAGGGCGAGCAGCGTGTTGAGATAGTTCGGATGCGCGGCCGCGGTGTCTTCGAGCACCTTGATCGCCTGCGCGCGGCTTCCGATGAAGGCCAGCCCTTCGGCGTACCAGAGCGCGGCACCCTCGCTGTTCTTCAGCTGTTCATACGCCGCCTTGAGCTCTTCGAGCGCCAGCTTCGCCTCGCCCCGCTGGAGCATCGCATGCCCGAGCCAGAGCCGGATCTCCGGTTCGTGCGGATTCAGCCTTCGCGAGAGCCTCAGCCGCTCCACCGCGCTGTCGAAATCGTTGTCCAGGACCAGGCACTGCGCGGAGCGGACCAGCACTTCGACGTTGTCGGGCTCAAGTGCGAGCGCCTGATCGAGCTTCTCGCGCGCTTCCTCGTACTTCTTCAGCACCATGAGGTTCAAGCCGTCCTGGTGGAGCTGGAATGAGGCATTGGTGAGGAAGAGGCGCGACAGGACGCGGGCACGGCGCACGAGATCCTCTTTGCCCTTCTTGGACCGCTCCTTGTCGACGGCCTGGGCGAGCAGGCTCAAGGCCTCCTCGCGGCGGCCCGTGAAAGTCAGCGCCCGAGCCAGGTCGACGGTCGCCGGGATATTGGCGGGCTCCGCGCGCACCACCGCCCGGAGCACGATGGCGGCCTCGGGCCACTTTCCCTTGGCCAGGAGCTCGCGGCCCTCGGCGTGGTTCGAAAGCGCCGGCAGCTCCATCTGCGCGCGCGGCTCGGGTTCGAGCGTGGCGGATGGAGTCGACGCACGCGCGGAAAGCCTCGCGCCGTTCTGGGCAAAACTTGCCGGGCTGACGGGCAGGAAGAAGAGCCCTACAATTAAGGTGGAAACACATGAGACACGCACGGGTTTGGCCACTCTTGGCGATTATGCTCATCTCGAGCGCCTCTTTTCAACCCGCGCAGGCCGATATCGAGGCACGCACGCTTCAGACGACCGTTGTTCGAGTGAGCGGGTCGGGAAATCTGGCCCTGATCGACGCTCCGGGTGTCACCGCGCCTCCGCCCGGACGGGTCATCCTGCTTCGCCAGGACGGCAAGCCCGTTCTTGGCATGCGCGTCGTGAAGCTCTATCCCGGCACCACCGAGTTCGCCGTGAAGAAGGTGAAAACCTACGGATCGACCCAGACCGTCTCGCCGTCCACGGCATACGAAGCGGTCGAGAAGCTCGGAGACATCGTTCCCCAGCCTCTTCCCAGGCTGACGGCCGCCGATCAGGCCGATCTCCGCGAGATCGAGGAAGGGATGACCGCCCAGCTCGACGAGCTCGGAGACCCCGCGGCTCCGCCGCCCCCTCCCCCGCCCCCAGCGAGCTCCGACCGGCTCGGAATCTCGTCCTCCGATGCCGTCGACGAGCTCGGGGATCCCATCGGCGCGAACGGCGGCGGCTCGGACCCCGAGCTCGACGGCGGCCTGGATGGCGGCATGGAGCCCCCGCCGCCGCCTCCCCCGTCCTCGGAGCCCATAGCCAACCTTCCGGACGAGCCCGGCGGCCCGATTCCGCCTCCCCCCTCGACGGCAACCGATCCGGCGGCCATCAACCCGAACGACGAGGACGACATCGACGGGAGGCTCTCCGGTCTCGAGGTTTTCGAGCGCGAGGAGTTTTCGCCGAACTATCAGTGGTTCACCCTGGGCTCCGGGATGTTCAGCGCGGTCGACTTCGACGAGGCCGGCACCTACTACATGGGGGCCACCGCGCGCTACCAGCTCGACCTGGGCCACAGGCTCCTGATCACTGAAGCCTCGGTCCAGGACGCTCTCTCGCTGGAGGGCGGCCTCGGCTATTACACGATCACCGGCTACGCCGAGGTCGATGAGGACGGCATCGGCTACGACTCCTATCGGGTCATGCCGATCATGGGAGCGGTTCGCTACACCCTCTGGTTCAGCGAGACCTTCGGCCTGTTCGGCTACCTGGGCTTCACCAAGAACGTCGTGACGGTGCTCGAAGCTCCCTCGAACTCCCTCCTGACCGAGGACGCCCTGGTGCTGCTCGGGGCCAACAAAACGGCCATCGGCGCCGGCGCGATGTTCCAGGTCGGGCCCAGCTGGTTCGCGCGCGTCGACGCAGGCACGGATTTCCTCGGCGTCGGCGTTGTGCTAGCTTTCTGACCGCCATGCGAATTTTGTCGGCGATCGCGGCTACCGCGATCCTTTGCAGCTGCGGGGTGAAAGCACCCCCGCTCCCGCCCGAGCCCGTGACCCCCCAGCAGAGCGAAGTGGAAAGGCCTCAGCCGAGCCCTTCACCCGTTCCGCAGCCGTCGCCCTCGCCGACCCGTTCCCCCAAGAGAAAGCGTTGATCCATGAGTCGTCCCCTCGATTTCTTCAAATATGAATCCGACTCCGAGCTCGGAGCGAGCGGGGTTCCCCTCCGCCGCATCGCCGAGCAGGTCGGGACGCCGGTTTACGTCTACTCGTCCGAAGCGTTCCTGAAGCCGTTGCGCGCGCTGCAGGATGGCCTGAAGGGAATCGACCATGTCGTCTGCTTCGCCGTGAAGTCGAACTCGAACCTCGCGATCCTCAAAATGCTGAGCCAGGCCGGCGCCGGCATGGACCTCGTTTCGGGCGGCGAGCTGTTTCGCGCGGGCCTGGCCGGGGTGCCCGGATCGCGCATCGTCTTCTCGGGCGTCGGCAAGACCCGCGAGGAGATGCAGCAGGCCCTGGCGTACGAGAACGGCCGGGGAATCTTCTCGTTCAACGTCGAGTCGGTCGCCGAGCTCCGGCTCCTGAGCGAGGTGGCGTCCGCCGCCGGCAGGACCGCGCCCGTCGCGCTCCGCTTCAATCCGGACGTGAACGCGAAGACGCATCCTTACATCTCGACCGGGCTCAAGAAGAACAAGTTCGGCGTGCGCAAGAGCGAGATCCTCGAGATCGCGAAGAACATCTCGCGCTATCCCGGAATCGAGTTCCGCGGCATCAGCGTCCACATCGGAAGCCAGCTGCTCTCGCTCTCACCGCTGAACGACGCGTTCAAGCTCGCGCGCGGGCTGATGGACGAGCTGAACCGCGTCCTCCCGAAACCGCTTTCCTTCGTCGACCTGGGCGGGGGCATCGGCATCACCTACAAGAACGAGAAGGCCCCCGACATCGCGGCCTATTGCAAGATCGTGCTCAAGCACTTCGGCCCGACGGCCAGGCTCGCGCACCCGATCCGCGTCCTTCTCGAGCCGGGCCGCGTGATCTCCGGGAACTCGGGGGCGCTCGTCTCCCGCGTGCTCTACCGCAAGGAGCGCAAGGAAAAGGACTTCCTGGTGGTCGACGCGGCGATGAACGACCTGATGCGTCCTTCGCTCTACGGCAGCTATCACGAGATCGTGCCGGTACGGCGCCCGAAGGGCGGGGCGAAGAAGAAGGCCGATGTCGTCGGCCCGGTGTGCGAGACCGGCGACTGCTTCGCCACCGACCGCCCCCTGCCGAGGAAGCTCGATTCGGGCGACCTGGTGGCGATCCTCTCCTCGGGAGCCTACGGTTTCACGATGGCCAGCAACTACAACAGCCGTCCCCGGCCCGCGGAGGTGCTGGTGGAACGCGGCAGCTTCCGCGTCATCCGGAATCGCGAAACCCTGGACGACCTCGTCCGGGGCGAGCAACTCTGAGCCGATTCTGGTAAGACGGGGAACATGCGAGGCGTCTGGACTGCACTGATCACCCCGTTCAACGAACAAGGCCAGCTGGATCTCGACGCGTTCCGCGCCGTGCTCCGCGACCAGAAGGACGCCGGCGTCACCGGAGTGATCCCGTGCGGAACCACGGGTGAATCGCCCACGCTGGCGCTCGACGAGAAGCGCGTCCTCATCCGCACCGCGGTCGAGGAGCTCAAGGGCTCGGGAGTGAAGGTCTTCGCCGGCACCGGCAGCAACTCGACGAAAGAAACGGTCGAGTTCTCGCGCTGGGCGTCCGAGACCGGCGTCGACGGCGTGCTCGTCGTCACGCCTTATTACAACAAGCCCACCGCCGCGGGCCTCGAGGACCATTTCCGCCAGGTGGCCGACGCCATCAGCTGCGAGGTCATGCTCTACAACGTTCCGGGTCGCACCGGGGTGAGCCTCGCCCCCCTGACGATCAACGCGCTTTCCGCCCATCCGCGGATCCGCTCGCTGAAGGAAGCGACCGGAAACGTGGCGTTCACGAGCGAGATCCTCGACGTGCTCGGCGCCTCCGGGCGCTCGATCGACATCCTCTCGGGCGACGACGCGACCTATCTCCCGTTGCTCTCGGTGGGCGC
>CAYZKI010000085.1:0-10716 GCA_964478745.1 uncultured Bacteriovoracaceae bacterium | reverse complement strand
TCGAGCTGGAGCTTCTTCAGCTCCGCATTGAGGTCGCTCGAGATCTTGCGTGACCTCGTCTCGCGTTTTTCCTCGATGATACGGGCCTTCATCTCGGCGATCTGACGGCGAAGCTCGGGCTCGCGCTGGGCAAGCACCTGTTGCTCGCGCTTGAGCGGCTTGAGCGAGCGGACGATGGCCTTCTTCTCGTCGGCGATCAGGTTGATCTCCTGCTGCGAGGAGATGAACACCGGCGAACGGATCCACTCGCTCGCGACCAGGTCGGGAACCGACGACTTCTTGGGATCGGAGAGGAACGACACGAGCTGCGAGTAGAGCGAGCTCGAGGGGGCCGCCGGGGCGCCGGCCGGCACCGCCTTCTGGGCGGTTTGCCAGGCGTAAAGGAACTTGTACGCGGCGTCGTGGTGCCTGCGGAAGTACTGCACGGCGCGGATCGCCTGCGGGAAGCGGCAAAGCTCGTTCAGGATCATCGCCATGATCATCGGAGCCTCGGGCGCGAAGGTGCGCTTCAGCCCGGTCTTCTGGATGCTCATGATCGAGCCTGTCGCCTCCTTCACCTTGCCGCCCATGAAATGGGCCCAGGAAAGATCGGAGAGCGCCTCGGCGAGCAGGTTCGACTCGCGCGGGACGCGGACGAACGAATCCGCGGCCTCGGCGTACTTGCCGAGCGTGTAGAGCGCGCGGCCCATCATCAGATAGACGAGGTCCATGCGGGCCTCGACGGCCTTCGGGCGGGCCGGATCCTCGACCACCTTCTTGAGGTAGGCCACCACGCGGTCATGCTCGGCCGCCTTCTCCGCGGACGCGGCCTTCAGGAAGTAGTCGTACGAGCCCGTCCCGTTCACGAACGCCTGGAGCTTGGCGTAGGTCTCGTCGCCGGCCGGGGCGCCGATGCGCGACTTCGCGGCCATGAACGCGCTCTCGTGCAGCGCCTTCTTCATCTTTGCCGGGACCTTGGCGATCGGAAACGCGAGCAGCTTCTCGACGGCCATGTTGTCGAGGCCGAGCGAGGGGAACTGCTCCTGGATGCGCGCCAGGCATTCGAAAGCCGCGACGGCGATGCCGAGGTTCGAGACCGGGGCCTCGGTCGAGACGAGCTTCAGGAAGGCGTCGTGGGCCAGGTGGACGAGCTTCGCCGAGTAATAGGAGCGGGCCATGAGGTAGTCGGCCAGGGCCTGGAGCTCGGCGTTCGTGCCTGCCACCTGCTTGAGGGCGAGAGCCACCGAGAACGAGTCGAAGGGCTTTCCGGGGGACGAGCCGAGGAGGTCACGCCATTCCTCGTTCACCGCCGTCCCGTAGACCCAGACTTCGGCCGGAGTGCAGGCTCCGCCCGACTCCGAGTAAGCGGCGCGCGCGTCGGGCGCGCCGGCCGAGGCCAGCGCGAGAAGCGATAATGCGAAGAGCGCGATCTTCCCCACGTTGTTCACGGATCAATCTCCTCCGAGGGTCTTGAAGATGAACGGGTACGAGATCGCCACGTTCACCCCGCCCTTCGGCTTCGGGAACTGCCAGCCCTGGAGCCTGCGGATCACGCAGTCATTGAGCTTGGGATCACGCGTGGTCGCGGCCGCGGCGCTTGCCGTGGTCACCCGGCCGCTCGGACCGATGTTGAACGCCACGACGAGCTTTCCTTCCACGTTGCTCTGGCGGACCATGGCCGACTCGTAGCAGTAGCGGATCTCGCTCATGTGCTTGTGGATGACGGCGTAGACTTCCTCGCGCGTCAGGCCTTCATCGACCGTCGCGCCGCCCATATCGAGCGAGACGAACGATCCCACGCCCTTGCCGTTGCCGACCTTGGCGTGCTCGCCCTTGCTGTAGCCCAGGCCGCCGGCGCCGCCGCCGATCGCGGTGACCCCCTGCCCGCCCATGGCCGAGAGCTTGGCCTCGAGGCCCGAGAGCGCGAGCTTCATGTCGCTCGGCGAGAGCATGTCGGACTTGCCGTCAAGCGCGCCCGCGGCGCCCTTGCCGCCGGCCGCCGCCTTGGTGGCTTCCTTCACGATGTCGTTCTGCTGCAGGAGCTTCGTGAGGCCGCCCTTCATGAGGCCGCTCATCGCGCTCTGGAGCGCCGCCGCGCGCGAGGGCGCGTTCGACTGGGTCTTGGCCGGAGCCTTCGACTGCGAGGTCGCGCCCGGAGTGCCCTTGGCCACCTTCGGCAGCGCGGGCTTCGGGTTCGGCTCGGTCTTGGGTGCCGCTTCCTTCGGGGCTTCCGCGGCCTTCGCCGGCGCGCTCTTGTCGATCACGGGCTCAGGATCGTTTTCGGGCGCGGGCCGCGCGGCCGCGATCGAGGTGCGCGAGAACTTCTGGGGCTTCTCGAGCACGATCTTCGCGAACTGGGGCGGGATGAGCTCTTCCTTCTTCTCCTCTTCCTCGGGAGCGGGAGCCATCAGCATGGAAACCATGAGCGCCGCGAACAGGAAGAACGCGAGAGCGCCCACCATCGCGATGGCCTGCTTGAGCATCTTCGCATCCGGATCCGGATCGCCGATGTTCAGGCCGGTGGCCACCGGCTTCTGCATGAGCGCGAAGTGCCAGCGCGCGGGACCGCTGTGCAGCACCACCTTGGCCATCTCGGCCTCGCTGAAGAGACGGACGTCGCCGTTCCGGATCGCGCCCGCCCCGATGGGGCTTCCCTCACCGAGGGACACGTTCAGGCCTTCGCCGACGGCTTTGACTTCGTACTGGCCGTTGCCGTTCTTCCGCACGTGGAAGAGCGCGTTCCCGGCGTAGAATCCGACGTAGCCCGAGGCGATCGGGACCTCGTGCTGGACGGCATCGCCGATGCACGCGAACACCACGAGCTCGCTTTGCTGCGAGCCGGTAGCGGGCGCCGGGGTCTTGAACACCGGCTTGATCGGGCGGACGGGCGAGATCTGGAGCAGGATCGGATGCGGCGAGCCGTTCGGAGAGCGCAGTTTCAGACGGGAGCCCGAGCGCATCATCTCGTCGGTCACCTTCACGGAGGAGCCGCTCACCACCTGGTTCGGCCCGCCCTGCAGGCCACGGACGCGGACGCCTTCCGGGGTGCGTTCCAGCACCCAGCGGAACGGGTGATCGAGCGCCATCGGGTGCGAGGCATCCCAGATCTGCTGCCGGGCGCGACCGTTGACCGAGGTCGTGACTACGAATCGTTCGCGTTTTGCGTTCATAGCTTCTCCAAATCCTTCAGCGCGTCAGCGGTCTCTTCCTTGAACTCGGTGCGCTTCTTGTAAAGGTGCGGTTTCTTGCCGCTTCTGTCCTTGTCGCCGACCTGGCTCATCGAGTCGCGGGAACGGCGGTTCATGCCTTCCACCATCCCGTCCTCGAACTCGAGAGACTTGCGGCGTTCCTCGGCATGCGAGTAGGTCGAGAGCGCGAGGCTCGCGAGAACGAAGCTGACCGACAAAACCTTGAAGTTCAGTTTCATTTCTTGGCCTCCTCTTTCTTCTCTTCCTTCTTCTCGGCGGCGACGGCGCGCTCGGGCTCCGGAGGAGCGAGCACGAAACGGCCCCAGGGAGTGGTGCTCGAGTCGGGGTCTCCCGCGACCGAATCCTTCAGTTTGTCCCGGACCGAGGTGTCGAGCTCGGTGCCCGACCAGCGCGCGGCGGCCGCGAAGACCAGGGCCGGCACCGAGTCGTCGGTGAGCCAGCGCTCCTTGTGCGCGCCTTCGCGGATCATCTCGCCCAGCCACTTCCGCGTCTTCTCCTTGTTCAAGGAGCCGAAGTAGTGGCTGGTCAGGGTCAGGAACCCCTTCAGCTTGGCCTGGCCGAGCAGCTCGGGCGCGGCGGCTTCCATCTCGGCGACGCCCTCCGCGGTCGCTCCAGCGGCGGAGAACGAGATGGCCTTCATGACCCTGGCGACGGCCTTCGGGATCTCCGCGGCTTCCTGCGCCTGCTGGACGTAGAAAGCCACGCGCGGCCAGTGTTTCTTCTGGACGGCTTTGAGCCAGCGGCTCTTGATCATCGAGCCCTCGTCGGTCATGCCGGCGAATTCCTTGTCCCAGCCGCCGTCCGGATCGACGAGCTTCAGCAGCTCAGGAGCGAGCCGGTAGCTCATGATGGCCGGGCCCTGCGGCTTGATCTCGGCGGCGACGCTCGGATTGTCGCGCAGGTACGGATCCGTGATCGGGCCCATCACGCGGGGCTCGATCGCCGACCCCGAGGCGATATCGAACGCCTTGCCACGGATCTCGTTGCCCTTCTCCTCGAACGGGAGCGCGAGCTTGGTCAGGACCTCGGCGTAGGCCTGGCGATCCTCGGCGGAGATGCCGCCCGGGATCCTCATCTTCTTGATCTCGGAAGCGAGATCGATGTAGAGGCCGCTCATGTCGTTCAGGATGGAGGCGCGGATCTTCGCCCACGGGAGCTGAACCGCGGCCGTCGCCCAGGCCTCGACCCTCTGGATCGAGCGGACGCGCTTCTTGATGGCGGGAGCCGCTTCTTCCGGGTTGCGCGGGAGCTTCTCGGCGATCCTGAGCTCCTGCCTGGCCAGCTTGAAGACCAGGGGCACGCTCTGCGAAAGCGAGTCGATCAGCGCGAACTTCACGAGCGGCTGCTCGTCGTTCCAGCGCGAGGTGACGATCTTGACGAGCGCCTTGCGCTCGGACTCGTAGAGATTCGGGGTGCCCTGGAGCGCGAGCGTCGTCCAGATGAGCGACGCCTCCTTCGGGGCCCGCTTCGCGCGCTTGATGTACTCGCGCGCCATCTTGGGCCCGAGCTCGCCCTGGGTGGCGAGCAGGACGCTCAGCGCCTCGTACTTCTCGCACTCGGCCGCGAGGTCCCTCGTGCAGACGATGGGCTTGCCCAAGGTCTGCTTGAGCTCGTTCGGCGCCTCGGCGAGGAGAGCGAGCAGCAGCACCTTGCGCTTCATCTCGGCCACCTTGGCCGCGTCGAGATGGTGCGAATTATTGGGCATCGAAAGGAGCTTCGTGTAGTCCTGGGAGGCGGCCGCGAAGTCGCGCTTGCGCTCGGCCTCGCTCGCGCGCACGAAGAGCGCCGTGCCGAAGTACTCCGACTCGGGGTCCTTCTGGATGATGGTCGAGAAGTAAGAGATGGCCTGGTCCTTCTTGTCGAGGGCCAGGGCCGACGCGCCGGCGATGCCGACGGTCTTCATGACGTGCTTCCCCTTCGGGTAGAGCGTCATATACTCCTGCGCCTTCTTGAGCGCCACCTCGTGCTGCTTGGCCTTGAAGGCGGTCTCGACGATCTTGTAGTAGCTGTCGCTGGCGAGATCGTTCAGCTTGGTGACGAACTCAGGCTTGTCCCACTTGTACTTGAGGAAGTGAGTCGACGCGTCGTGGAGCGCTTCCCAGTCCTCGCTGAGGACGTAGGTGTCGACCACCAGGGACGCCGACGGGATCACGAACTTCGACTTCGGGCGCTTCTCGACGAACTTCTTCAGGCGCTCGATCGCGCCCTTGATATGGCCCTGGGCGTAGAACGCGCGGTTCGCCTCGAACTCGAAGTTGTCGAGGCCTTCCTCGTTCTGGTTCGGGTACTGGTCGATCCAGCCGATCCAGGTGGTGAAGTCGGTGGAGAGCTTCGCCGGCTGCACGCCCACCATGGACTTCGCGACGAGGTCCTGAGGAATCGTGTTGTTCGCGCGGAGCATCTCGTAGCGGGCGGAAACGGCGCGGAGCTTGGCCTGCTTGACGAGATCGGCGTCAGCCTGCTTCTCGCGGCCCTCGCCGAGCCACATGTAGTACGTGGTGGCCTTGTCGAACTCGCGCACCTTGAAGAAGTGCTCGGCGAGGCGGAAAATGACCTTCGGGCGAAGGTCATCCTCGGGCGGCACGATCTGCAGGAACGCGGAATACACGGCCGTCAGGGCCGAGGAAAGGGACGCGCGGTCGCTCTCGGAGACGTTCGGCTTCTCGAGGAACTCGTGGAAGCGCTCCATCGTCTCGACGAGGAGCTTGCGGAACTTCGGGAACGCGGCGTCCGCGCCCCACGAGGCCTTCTTCGTCTTGATGGTGTTCAGGTCTTTCGGGAGGCCGAGGAGCATCGGATGGCGCTTCCAGAAGATGACCGCCTCGTAAATCGTGTAGAGCGCGCCGAAGGACTCCTGGTAGCCCTTGCCGTGCGTGACGATCACCTCACGCCAGGTCATGAGCTCGTTCTCGAGCGCCTTCGCGCGAAGAGCCATGGCGAACGCGGCGAGCACCTTGCCGGTGTTCGGGCCCGGATTGAAGCGCATGAAGAACGGATACGCGCCCTCGATCGTGTAGCCGGGAACCTTCTTCTCGAGCGCGGTGGCGTAATAGTAGGCCGAGTTGACCAGGATGCGCTCCACTTCGGTCGGCTTGGGCTTGCGGCCGCGGCGGCCCGAGTTCTCGAACGCGAGCTGCGCCTCGAGATACTTCATGGCCGTCGGGATGTCGTTGGTCTCGTAGTACGCCTGAGCGAGCTTTTCGAGCACGTAGGAGTACTGCGCCGGATCCTGCTTCGAGTACTGCTTGGCCTTGTGAAGGTGGGCGATCGCGAGCGGGTAGTTCTGCGCTTCGACCGCCATTTCCGAGGCGTAAATGTAAGCGAGCGGGACGTCGCGCGCGTTCGGGTAGCGCGTCACGAAATCCGTGAACATCGCGGCGGCGGTCTTGCTGTCTCCGAGCTCGCGGTAGCTCTTCGCGCGAAGGAGGAACATGCGCTCGGCGTCCTTCAGCGTCGGGTACTTCTCGAGGTACCGGTTCAGGGTCACGATGACGTCGTTCAGTGCCTGCTTGAAGCGCGCCTCGTTCGGGCCGCGCTGCTTGTCGAAGCCCCCCTGGATCACGCGGAACAGGGTCTGAGCTTCCTTGTACTGGAGGTCGGCCAGGCGAACCAGGAGCACGGGCTCCTGGACGGGGCTGTCCTTGCGCGAGAGCTGGGTCTTGAGCTTCTGGATGGCGATCCGCTGCGCGTCGTTCGCGGCCGAGTCGACCATACGGTCGGTCATTTCCTCGTTCGCCGCCGCGGCCGCGGCCGCCGTGCCCTTCAGGGTCGTCGCGGAGCCGGTCTCCTCTGGCGCATCCTCCTTCTGAGCCGACGCCGGCTTGCGCTGGGCCTGGGGCTGCGCGGCCTCGATGCTTCCCGCGAGAACGGCAAGAGCCGCGAAGGCGGCAAGGCTCGTCGCGGCGGCTTGGGTCAGATTAGGAGAGAAAGCTCTCGGTTTTTTCACTCTGGGTCCCTTTATTCGTCCTGCACCACCACGAGCTTGAAGTCCGTGTAGCCGTGCACCGCCGCGGACGAGAGGACTGTCTTCAGCGTCGTGTACGGAACCTTCTGGTCGGCCATGATCATGATCTTGGCGTCCGTCTTCACGTCGGAGTTGGACTTGGCGATCATGGTCTGGCGCGCGCGTTCCTGGGCGATTGCCCGCTGGAGCGCGCGTGACGTACCGTTGCCGAGCACGTCCTGCTTGTCGAAGCGGAAGTTCTGGAGGGCCGTCACGGGCTTGCCCTCGACCGTGACCGTTCCTTCCGAGACCTCCACCTTGAGCGCCTCCACCTTGTCCTGCCCGCCCTTGGCCGAGGGAAGCGTGAGGCCCGCGCTGGGGCTCACGTTCACCGCGCCGACGGCGTAGCTTTTCAGGAGGAACACGAGAAGGATCGTGAAGATGTCCGCCATCGAGGTGATCTGCAGCGGCATGTCTTCGGGAAGCTTCGCTTTGGAGGCAAAACGGCTCTTTCTCATCAGAAACCTCCGAGCATCACGACTGGAAACGACTCACGCGCCTTTTCCATGCCTTTGACGATCGCCTTGTAGTCGACCTCGCCGTCCGCCTGGAGCGTGAGCGCGTCGACCGTGGGCCATGACTTCTTCAGCTCGCCGAGCTCCCTCGCAAGGGCCTCGAAGTCGTAGCCTTGGGCCCCTGCCGGGATCCGATTCGAACGCGAAGCCTGTCCCGTCACTTTCACATCGACGGCTCCGTTCTGGATGAGCTCTACGGTGATGTTCACCGGAGGGGGTGTGCTCGGATCGGAGCTGGTCGCCGCGACGCCCGCGTCGAGGATCGACACGGCGAGGAACGTCGAAGAGATCAGGGTGAAGGCGATCAAGACCGTGAGACAGTCGATGATCGGGGCGAGATTGAGCTCGAACTCCATCTCCCCTTCGTGGCTGCTGCCTGCGAATCGGCTTGCCATAGTGGACTCCTAACGCCGCCCTGGATCAGGCCGCGCGTTGCTGATCGTTCTTGTCGGCGCTGTAATAGCGCTGACGGATGATATCGAGCGTCTTGATCGCCGACTGTTCGAGCTCGGCGTTCAGGCGGTTCGCCCGGTTCATCAGGAAGCTGAATGCGACCATGCAGGGAATCGCGACGGCGAGGCCGAGCATCGTGGCGTTCATGGCGGTTGCGATACCGGCCGCGAGGATCGCCGACTTCTGCTGGGCGTCCGCGTGACCGACGGCCTCGAACGACTGAATGAGACCCGCGATCGTGCCAAAGAGGCCGAGGAGGGTCGCGACGTTCGCGATCATGGCCAGGAAGCCCGTGCGCTTCGTGATGCGCTGGGTGCCTTCACTCACCGCCAGGTGCAGGCCGTCCTCGATCATCGGCTCAGGCTGATGAGCGCGGACCAGGCCCTCTTTCGCGATCACCGCTTCCGGCTTGCCGGGATACAGATCGCACAGAGCGACTGCCTCGCCCATGCGGTCCGACATCACGAGCTCGCGGATGCGGTCGAAGAACCTCTTCTTGCCGATCAAAGGATAAGACCAGAACAGAGCGCGAATGCGCTCGGCGACAATTGCGATCGCCACGAAGCCCGCGATGATGATCGGAGCTACGTGCGTCCAATTGTCCTTCATGAAAGTACCGAAGTTGCCCATTTTTCCCCCTCGCTTTTTCGAGTTCGAATCAACTTTCCAACGAGCCCAGGGCGCACGACGCGAAAGCAGGACGCACTGGGACTCAGCTTCTTGTCGGAAGCGGCAGGCCGAATGATTAGGCTTTCTCGTAAGAATCTCGGCCGGGCCGCCCCGGCCTGGTCATTGAAAATCCCCCTTGTTTCCCCTGACTGTCAGGTTAACAGAGTGATTTGGTCAAATAAAGCGAGAAGTTGACGCATTGCGTGACGTCTACAAATAAGCGACGAACATCGTTAAGTTTATTCGCCTGAAAGTAGGCGTCGGCGTCCTGTCAGAGGGTCGCGCGTGACCTAGGTCAGTCCAGAATCAAAGCAGGAAGTCGAGGCCGAGCGAGATCGCGTCGGTGTAGTTGCGGCGCGAGCTCACCTGACCGTTCTGCTTGTTGATGATCGTCTCGCTGTAGGTGATCCAGCGGTAGTCGACGCGAAGCGCGAGACTCTTGTTCAGGTAGATCTGCTGGCCGATGCCGAGCATGGGCGAGAAGTAGTTGCCGTTGTCCTGGGACATGCGGCCCGCGCCGGCCATGACGTGGAGATCGTAGTAGAGGATCGCCTTCCCGATCAGCGAGAGCTTCCCGTAGATCGGGCTGAACATCACTTCCCCGCCGATGAAGTACTTCGGGCGGTCGCTGTTGGTGTCGCCCGGGAAACCCGGAGTGTTCACGAACGCCGTGTATGCCGTCGAATTGCTGACGAAGCTCTTCCAGCCCAGGAGCGTGACGCCCCATTCCTCGGTGAAATGATGGCTGATCAGGCCGCCGAAATCGCGGATGACCAGGAACGGATCGCCCACCTGGTTCGCGTAGAAGAGGCCGAGCTCGAACTTGCCTTCCTTGGTGTAGAGACGGTTCTGGACGACACTCATCTCGCTCTCGTTGCCCTGAGCCCAGTACTTGCGCTTCACGGACTCGACGTCGAGCTTCGTGCCTTTCGGAGCGTTCGGTTGCGCCTTCGCGCCCGCCGGAGGCGGGGCCAGCTCGTCGTCAGAAAGGGCTTCCGTCGGAAGCCCCCCTGCCACGACCAGCGCGAAAAGGGCGGCCAACCAGAGCAGGCTCTGCTTCGCCCCATTCCCCGCGGGGCTGAACACACTGGAGCCGAGAACCTCTATCCGTCCGTGGAGTTTGGTCATAGATCAAGGATATCAGTTGTTCGCGCTTTGAAAAGGGGCGCTTTGCCAGCTAAAATAAGAACATGCCCACTTATTTGGCCAAGAACGGGAAGACCTACGGTCCGTATCTGCCTCAAGAAGTCGAACAGATGAAGCTGAACGGCGAGTTCTTTGAGTACGAATGGCTGTGGGACGGGACGACGCCCGATTGGACGCGCGTTCCCCCGCCGGCTCCGCCGCCCCCGCCTCCCCGTGCTCCGGGCGCCAAAGTTTCGACGGACAAGACGAATACGAATCTGAGAATGCCGGCCCCGGGAGCTTCAGCTCCGGCCCAGGCCGCGGCGCCCGCTCCTTCGGCCTCGGACGAGAAGACCGTGGTGAGCGCTCCGGCTCAGTCCCAGGTCCCGGTCGCGCAGCCCGCGACCGCTCCGGCGTCGGCCATCCACTTTCCGCCTCGGCCCGAGGTGAGCTCTCCGTCGCCGGCAAGGCAGCAGCCCGCCGCCGCCGCTCAGCCGACGCTCCAGGGCAAGAAGGACGTTCGCAAGAGCAACAAGGAGTTCCAGGTCATCTGCCACGACTTCCATCGCCTGTTCTCCGGCACCGCGACCGAGGTGACCAGCGAGGGCTGCAGGCTCGTCTGCGCGGAAAAAGGCGTCGCCCCCCACCTCGTTCCGAACTCGAAGGTGTGGATGGACCTCCTCGACGAGAAAACCGACCAGAGCGTGACCATCAAGGTGACGCTGGGCGTTTTTAAGGATGCGGGCGACAGCGGGATCTACAC
>CAYZKI010000084.1:6870-10719 GCA_964478745.1 uncultured Bacteriovoracaceae bacterium | reverse complement strand
ACCCGAGACACCATGATCGGACAATTTCACGCCCTATATCTCGCCGCAGTCATCCTGGCGCTCTGGCCAAGCCCCGCGCACTCGAGCACCGGCTTCCAGCTCCCGTCAATCTGCATCCGTGACGCGCTCACGGACACCCTCGGGACGGTCGGGAACGGCGAGAACGGGATCGCCCAACTCGTTGACCGAGTGAGCAAGGGCATTCAGACCGCCGATCTTCCCGCGGCCCAGTTCTTCGACAAGAACGGCGTGATCGGAAAGGGACAGATCAGGCTGTATCGCGACAGCATCAACGAAGTGCTGACCTCGCTCATCGACGGCTACAACTCGATCGAGAAGAACGGGAAGCTCAATCCGCTCCAGACCTGGCACCGGAGACAGGCGGTCGCCCTGAGACAACACCTGAACGACGACCCGAACTACCTCAAACGGGTGAGCGAGGCGTATTACAAGCGCTTCCAGAAGGAGAAGCTCTCAGGAGTCATCAACCGCATCATCGACGATCGTGCGGCCCTGGTCGGAGACAACGGCTTCATGAGCAGCGCGCAGAAACAGCGCGCGAAGGCCACGCGCGCATGGAGATCCTTTCTTGGGATCTTCCAGGACCAGGTTCAGAAGAAGCTGGTCGGCACGCCGATCCACCTCACGATCATAGTCGGTGGCTCATACGGCCTTTGGAAGCTCTGGGACTGGTGGGAAATCGACGATGAGGCCTGGGAGAAGAACCGGCCCTACGCCGAAGGGATCGTCAACGAGCTGAAAATCATCAACGACGAATGGAATGGCGCGCCTCCCCAGGACATCGAGCAGGCGTACAATCGCCTCGTCGGCCTGGGTAACCAGCTCGCCAATCTCTATCCGTCAAAGGGCTTCAAGGCGTCCAACCCCAATACCGCGAGCTACTGGGACATCTACCCGAAGCGCATCCACTCGAGATATGTCGCGGCCAAGGATGACTTCACCAAGGCGCTCGCCGCATACGAGACGGCCAAGGCCGACGCGGGCTCTTCGCCGCAGGCCAGCGCGGCCTACACGGAGGCCGAAGCCGCGTACAAGGAAGCCGCGAAGCAGTTCAGCAAGTACCTCACCCTGCACGCCATGTATCGCGCGTTCTTCGAGGCCCCCGGCAAAGCCATTCCCGCGCGGGAGTTCGCCGCCGAGGTCCGGCTGCTCGGATCGTCGAACGCCAAGCTCGTTCGCAAGGATCTACAGGACGCCGCGCGCGAGCTCGCCGATGTCCTCGAGGGGCACAACGCCGACAAAGACGCGTTCTTCGGAATCGAGACCCAGCTCGCTTCCGCGCGTCCCGCCGCGGACGGCCTTCGCAACTTCAGCGTCGCGGCCATCGTTCCCGAGGTCTCGGGCTCGGTCCTGGACCGGAAGAACGGGGCGATCTGGACTTTGGGAGATCATGGCAACGGCGCCGTGCTGGGCCAGACCTCGCTTTCCACCTTCACCACCGATCGGGTCTACGTCGACAACGCGGTCAACCAGGACTGGGAAGCGATCGTGAGAAGCGACGACGGCTCGCTCTGGGTTCTCGATGTCGGCGACAACGAGCGCGCGCGCTCGCGCGTCCGCTTTTACCAGATCGACCCTTCGAACATCCGCAATCGCAAGGTTTCGGCTAGCCGCGCGATCAACGTGACTTACGAGGGCGGGCCCGTGAACGTGGAGGCCGCGGTATATCGTGACGGCAAGATTTTCCTGTTCGAGAAGGTCAAGGGCAAGGGCCCGGTCCGCGTATACGAGGTGCCGGTAGGCCCCGGTTCTGGCGACAGCCACCGGGCCAGGGTGGTCGCCACGCTGAAGACCAACGAAGCCTTCACCGATGCCGGCGTATCCCCGGCCGGAAACGTATATCTGCTGACCAAGACCCAGGTGCTCCGATGCGACAACTGCCTGGGGAACGGGACGCCCGTCCTCTCGACCGTGAAGCTTTATCCGGAAACTCACGTGGAATCGATCATCCCGATCACGGACGATCAGTTCATGTTCGGTCAGGAAACAGGCCAGTTTCAGCGCTGGTAGACGCGCCAACCATTCACCTCGACCGGAGCCGAGTCGAGATAGAGATCCACGCAATCGGGCAGGTCCCGCTCCAGGTACGTGCGCACGAGCTCGGGCTCGCGCTGGAGGACGAGCCAGTCCGGGCACCGATCGCCGAAGAGCACGCGTTCCGGATAACGCGTGGTCTCGCGCCGCCGCGCGAGCCACGGGCCTGTGTTGTCCTCGGCCATCACCCAGCCCTCCGCGGGGATCTTTGCAAATGCCTCGCGCAGGGGCGCCGCCTCGATCGCGCCCCGGCCGTACTCGCGAAGCTGGCCCCACGGATCCTGCTTCATCGTCAGGAGCGCCAGGAATGCCCAGGCCAGGATCCATCGCTTCGACCGGGTCTTTGACAGGTAGAGAATCGTGAGCAGCAGCAGGAACGGCCAGATGTCGAAGACGTGATGAAAGTCCGCGCGTCGATGGTACGGCCAGGTCGAAAGTACGGCGCTCGCGAGCGATGGGACCGTCGCCAACAGCCAGAGCCGCGGCGGGATCTTCTGGATCTCAGGCGCGCCGCTGCTGGAAGGGTAGGACCACCGCGCGAGCAGGGGCATCGCGAGGAAGGGACCGAGCAGGGTCACGAAGTACCCCATGAGCTCGCCCCAGCCCACGTTCTGGCCGACCACCCACGGGCGCGTCAGCGCCGTCACGATCAGGTCGCCCATGCTGTCACCCGCGTAGGCGTAGTAGCGCTCGAAGTAGTTCTTCCGGGTCGGGCTATCCGCCGCCTGGAACGCGAAGAACGCCGCGAAGCACGCGATCGTCGCGAGCCCCGCGCCGATCGCCGGCGGCCTGCGCCCGGAGAGCGCGAAGCCCACGCCCCAGATCGCCGCCAGGATACCCACGTCGAGAAGGATGATCTCCTTGGAGAACGCCGCCACCAGGAGCAACGCGCAGACGGCAAGGCGCGCGCGCGGCTCCTTTCCCTTCCTGAACGCGATCGCGAACGCCCACGACAGCGCGCAGAACGAGATCGCGGTGTCGTGAAAGCCCCATCGGAAGTTCGCCCAGAGGCTCTCGAATGCGGCGAAGAAGACCAGGGTTCCCGCCGCGATCCTCTGCCTCCGCTCCGAGGCGACGCGGTCGAAGCCCTCGACCATCCAGATCCAGGCCGCGACTCCGCCCCAGGCGAGGAGCGCGTGCAGCACCGGGAGCGTCGCGGGGTGCGAACCCGTCAGCCAGAAAAACGGGACGAGCAGAAGGTACGAGAGCGAAAGATGGTCGTAGAGCAGGTAATTGCCGGTGTTGCTAATCGTGCTCGTGCTCCAATCGCCGCGAGCGAGCCCCCAGATCACTTGATGATAGATCCCGACGTCGTAGAGCGTGTAGCGGACCGCGTAGGTCTGGAGGATCCCGAGGACGATCGACAGCAGCGCCAGCCCCGACAGGACCCGCCACCTGTTCGCGGGAAACAGGAGCCAGTCCCAGGCGCGATAGGCGATCCGCATGACCAGGCTCGACGCCCTCAGCGAAGGGACGAGCCAGATCACGGCCGCGATCAGGAGCGCCGCGCGCCTGGGATCGGCGCCGTGAGCGAGCACCCAACGATCGCCCGACGGGAAGGGCCAGGGGATCCCGCCCGCGAGCCAGATCGCGGCGAACATCAGGCAGAGCGCGTCCAGAGCTTTCGCCAGCATCCTCATGCGTGCATTATAGTGAGTGCGTGGCCACTGTCGAATGGGTCTTTCACACTCGCTGGATTCTTTGGGCCCTCGGCCTGTCTTGGCTCGCCATCTGCGCGCTCCGGCGAGGCTTGTGGGTACCGCGCC
Source organism: uncultured Bacteriovoracaceae bacterium (assembly GCA_964478745.1). GTDB lineage: Bacteria > Bdellovibrionota > UBA1018 > UBA1018 > UBA1018 > CAYZKI01. Next base: position 6,898 of record CAYZKI010000084.1, on the reverse strand, counting down.
TTCCGGATCGCGCTTTCATGCCGGGGCT
>CAYZKI010000084.1:0-6860 GCA_964478745.1 uncultured Bacteriovoracaceae bacterium | reverse complement strand
CCGCTCGCCGCGGCGGCGAAGCTGCTTCAGCTCCGGTCCCTCGCGCTTCACGCCCAGGACTTCTGGCTGTTCGAGGACATGCTCCGGCAGCTCGGAAGCGGCGGCCCGTTCCTGACCCGCTTCGCGCCCCACGAGCCGGGCTGGGTCCAGCACGGGGCCATCCATACCTACTGGACCTTCCATCTCGCCCTTTCTCTCTCGTGGCTGGTGGACACGATGACGGCCACGTTGCTCCACGGGCCCCTGTGCTTCGCGCTCGCGGGCGCCGTTCTCGGGCTTCTCCTGAGGAAGAGGCTCGGCACGACTGCCGCGCTTGTTTTCGTCTTCGGCTTCCTCTTTTCTTCCTATGCCGGGAAAGCGGTCATGTACGAGGCCCATCCCGAGAGCGCTTACCCTCTCATGGTCTTCCTCTGGATGCTCGGCTGCGGCTTCGACTCCGAGAGCGCGAAGCCCCGCCCCTGGCTCTGGATCCCGGCGCTCGTCGCCGGAATGGGCGTGAGAATCGACAGCTTTCTCGTTTTCATTCCGCTCGCCATCGCCGCGTGGTGGATGACCGATGACAAAGGCAAGCGGGCCACGCTCGCCGCGAGCTGCGCGATCGCCGCGATGATCGCGGTCGCCCAGTTCCACGCCATCGCGAAGTACGGCTCGGGCGAATGGGGGCCCGCTCTCTGGAACACCCAGCCCGTTTCGATCCCGAAAGGTGACCCGCGCTTTCTCGGAAAACGCTGGGACTCGCCTGCCATCGTCCTCGAGGTGCTGAGCGCCCGCGTGGGAAGCGACGGCTCGGTGCTCTCGGTCGCCTGGAGCTTCCTCGAGATCTTCATCAGCCGCTCCTGGCTCGCGCTCGTCATCGTCGCTCCGTGGCTTCTGCTCAGGCGCGGCTTCTGGATCTCGGTCCTGCCAGTCGCCCTCACGCTGAACCTGCTGGGCGAGCTCGCGAAGAAGATGATGCTCTACTACGCCACGCCCCTGCTCGGCGCCTTCTGGGGCTGGGCCGGGCTCCTGGTCCGAGGCTCGCGCGAGAAGGCGGCCGCGTGGGTCTTCTTCGCGACCTGCCTGCTGAGCCCCGGTGATCTCGAACTGGCCCGGCCCGCGCAAGGCCTGGACGCGCTTCGCGCCGAGGCTCGGGCCCTGAACGCCTGCGCCCGCCCCGGCGCGAGCTGGGTGGTGAAGGATCCCTGGATCGGCGAGATCAGCCGCGAGCACGTCTTCGGGGACGCGTTCCCCCGCGGCTTCGACGGCAGGGCGAACCCGGCGACGATCACGGGCGCGGTCGTCAGCGTGGATCCCGCGCCGGATTCCCTCTTTAGCTCCTTGATTTCATCGGGATGGGTACGGCTGCGGGGAGTCGACTGCCTTCCCTTCGATTCGGTCAGGGACGCGGGGTTTCCGGCGCTGCTGGTTCCGCCCAACCCCGCACAATAGTTGACTTTTAAACTCTGAAAATGTAATCCCTCCGGATGCCGAGATCCGGAGCCCGCCTGATCCAGCCCAGCCATCGCTCCCTGATGGCGGCGACGACCTTCTTCCTCATCCTGGGGTACGAGTTCATCCGGAGCTCCTCCAATTCGCTTTTCCAGCAGACCTACGGCTCCGAGAACCTGGCGCTGGCCATGATGGCGATCCCGCTCGCCATGATCCCCATGATCTGGGCGTACAACCGCGCCCTCTCCCGGCTCGGGCCCCAGAAAACCTTCCTGGTCAGCTCGCTGGCTTCGTCGGCTGGGATCGTCCTGTGCCTGGGCCTGATCTGGTCCGGAGTCGACTTCGGCAGGATCGCGCTCTTCATATTCAGGGAAACCTACATCGTGATCGTCCTCGAGCAGTGCTGGTCGTTCCTCGACAGCACCGAGACCGAGGAGAACGCGGCGAAGTCGAACAGCTACGCTGCCGGCTTCAGCACTCTCGGCGCGGTCTTCGGCGGATGGGCCGTCTACTGGCTTGCCCACGGCCTCGGAACTTCAGCGATGCCGGCGGTGACAGCGATCACGCTCGTGCTCACGGCGGGAACCTCGTGGTGGGCCTACGACCGCGCTCAAGGGCTCGTCCGGTTCAAGGAGAGGGAAGCCCATTCGAGCGCGGGCTCCCTGGGGCTGGCCGAGTTCAGGAGGACTCCGCTGCTCATCTCGATCCTCTCGGTGGTGATGCTCACCCAGCTCATGTCCACGGTGCTCGGGCTCGCGTTCCAGCACCATCTTCAACAGGCTATCCCGGGCATCGACGCGCAGACCGCGTACTCGGGGAGATTCTACGCGATCCAGAGCATGCTTTCGCTGGGCATGCAGTTTCTCATCGCGCCGATGGTGCTTCGGCACGTTCCCATGACGGCGCTGCAGCTCGCCATTCCCGTCGTCCACGTGGTCACGGCGTCGCTGTTGTTCGCGGAGCCCGGGCTGGCGACGGCCGGGATCGCGTTCATGGCCGTCAAGGCTCTCGACTACTCCTTCTTTCGCATCACGAAGGAGATGTTCTACCTTCCTCTTTCCTCCGACGTGCGCTTCCGTACGAAACAGCTCATCGACGTGCTGGGCTACCGCGTGAGCAAGGGCGCGGCCTCCTCGTTCGTCGTCGCGCTCAAGGGCGCGGGCATCGCGCTCCTCCCGGTCTACCCGCTGGTCTCGATCGGCTCGGGCCTGATCTGGATGGCCATGATCTTCCCGCTCGTCCGGAACTGGTCGAGGATCGCGGTGGATGGTGAAGCGCCGCGAGCACCAGCCGCGCCGAAGGGCCTGCGCATGCGAAAACTCCGCGCGCCGGCCCGTGAGGCGGCCGAGGTCTAGACGGGCTTACTCGGGCGTCCGGCAACAGGCTTCGACGTTGTTGCCGTCCGGGTCGAGGACGAACGCGCCGTAGTAGTGCTCGCTGTAGTGCGGTCTGGGCCCCGGCTTTCCCAGGTCCCTGCCGCCCGCGGCGATCGCGGCCTCGTAGAAGGCTCGCACCTCCTCGCGGCTCTTCGCGCTGAAGCAGAGGTGCACGTCGTCTTCGCCGTTGGTGGGCTTGCCCTCGACGATCCAGAAGCCCGGATGATCGGTGCCGAAGCCCGCGGCCTTCCACTCTTCCGAGTACATGAGGCACTTGTGGCCGAGCGGCGCGAGCGCCTTCTCGTAAAAGGCTTTGCTCTTCCTCAGGTCCCGGACATCAAAACCCGCATGATCGAACATGGCATTCCTCGGTGGTCTCAGGCGGAGGCGGGGCGCTCGAACCCGTCCCGCACGATCGCCTCCAGCTTGGCGCGCATCGACTGAAGGCTTTGAGAGAGCGCATCCGCGTCCCGCTCGAGCGTCTTCAGGCCGGCGGCGCGAGCCTCTTCTTTCAAGCGCTTCGCCTCGTCGACGAGAGCACCCAGTTGATTGACGACCTCGGGAAGGAAGCCCCCGAGCCGGGCCCGATCTTCCGGCGAGAGCACGCCCAGAGCAGGCTTGTGAAGTTCGGCGACGGCCTCGGTCAGGTTGCGCGCCATCTCGCCCAAGGTCTTGAACCTCTCGATCAGTCGGTCGGTTTCGGTCTGGCGCGCCTGGATCAGCGCGGCTCTTTCGGTTACCGATTTGGCCGACGCTTCCGCTCGAACTCTCGCGTCATCGAGGGCCTTCGCGAGGATCGCGACCTGCTCGCCGATGCGCTGGCCGGTCTCGCCGAAGCGTACCAGCAGCTTGCGTGCATGCTCGAAATCCTTGTCGGATTCGAGCTCGCAGCGCTCGATCTGCCCGCCCAACGATTCGAGTCGGGCAAACTCCTCGTCGACCAAAACAGCGGACTGAACCAGTACGGACAGGTCTTTTTTGTTGAGTGAAGTCATCGCGCTTTCCCCTTGGCCCCTGCCTCTACACCGAAAGAAAGAGAAAAACGAGCGCGGAGATAGTAGGCTTGTTGGCCGTGCTCAGACGTTACGCCTGCCTATTTACGGCCTCTGGACTGGATGAGCGTCTGATCCAGGGCCTTGCCGAGGCCTGTTTCCGCTTTTCACCGCAGGTCGCGGTTCGAAGCCATGAAGCCATCTTCCTTGAGGTCGGCGGGAGCGCTTCACTTTTCTCTGAAGAAGAGCTGCGCTCGGGCCTGCTCGAGCTCGCGCGGAAGTTCGGAGTCGCAGGCGCGCGCGTCGCCATCGCGGATCAGGTCGCTCTCGCGCTGGCGCTGGCCCGCCGAGGGTGCCGGGAGCTCCGTGAGCTCCCCATCGAGGCCTTGAGCGACTACATGAGCCCGTTCCATGCGGGCACGGACGGGCTGCCCGCGCTCGAGCACGCGCTTCAGGCCCTTCGAAAGCTCGGGCTCACGCGCCTCGCCGAGCTGGAAAAGCTTCCAACCCATTCCTTCTCATCGCGGTTCGGGAAGGAGATCTCCCTGGCCATCCATCTCCTGCGTGACCGGAGCACGCCGGCCTGGCCGGCCTTCGTGCCTGCCGAAGTCATCCGCGAGGAGCTGAGCGCCGAGGACGCCGACACTCTCAGCGCCTGCTTCAACCTGAGCGGCATTCTTCCCTTGCTGTCGATCCAGGTGGACCGCGTGGTGGAGCGCCTTCAGGCAAGATGTCTGCGGGCCGCCGCCTTGCGCGTCGACTTCACGCTCGATGACCGCGCGCGGATCGGCTGGGACATCGCGCTCGCGTTCCCCCAGGGCACGTCCGCGGCGCTCATGCGCATCCTTCAGGAGCGCGTGCACGCCGAGATCGGCCAGAAGCGCCTGTCTTCCCCCCTGGTCTCGTCCACCCTGACCGTGACGGAAACGACGGTGGCCGGTGGCGGCCAACAGGACTTCTTCGATCAGAGAGAGCGGCAGCAGGAGGCGCTGGGAGCGCTGGTGGAAACCCTGGTCGCGAAGCTCGGAAAAGACCGGGTTTTCTTTGCGAGCCTTCTCGATCGCTACCTTCCGGAGAAGGCATGGGAGCGCAGGCCCGTTCCCGCCGATGCCCGGACGCTCGACGCGGCGCCGGTTTTTCCGGAACGTCCGTCCCGCATGCTTCCCGAGCCCTTGGCCATCCAACGCAACCGCGACGAGCTCGTCTGCTCGAACCTGGGCAAGCGATGGCGCATCCAGCTCTGGAAAGGCCCGGAAAGGCTGACCGAGGAGTGGTGGTCCGACTCGCCAAGAAAAGACCTTCAGCGCGACTACTATCAGATCCTCTCGCCGACCGGGGAGAAGCTCTGGATCTTCGAGAGCTCTGGCGAACTTTTCCTTCACGGGTTTTTCGACTGAGGGGGCCGTGGCATCGATGACGACGGGTTACGCCGAGCTTCTCTGCAAGACGAACTTCTCGTTCCTCGAGGGCGCGTCGCACCCGCATGAGCTGATGATGCACGCCGACGAGCTCGGCCTCGCGGCGCTCGCCATCGTCGACCGCAACGGCGTGTACGGGATGCCCCGCGCCTACGAGACCTGGAAGGAAAAGAAGCTGAAAACCGCGCTCATCGTCGGAGCGGAAGTCACTTTCGACGATCGCCCTCCGATCGCCTTCCTCGCCCGCGATCGCGCGGCGTACGGACTGCTTTGCCGCCTCATCACGAAAGCGCACGCGGACAAGCCGAAGGGTGAGGCAGCGCTCAAGTGGGCGGAGCTCCTCGAGCTCCTGGAAAGGCCGGGATCCCGGGGCCTCATCGCGCTTCCCCGCGAGCTCTCGCCGACCGACGCCGTCCACGACTACGGCGCGCTTTCGGATCTTTTCAAGGATCGGCTCTTTTTCCCGCTCGCGAGGCACCTGGACGGCCATGACCGCTCGCGGACGGAGACCGCTCTCGCCATGAGCCGCCGCCACGCGATCCCGATCGTCGCGACCAACGACGTTCATCTGCACGTCCCCGAGCGCAAGCGGCTCCACGACATCCTGACCTCGATCCGCCACGGCACGACCGTCGGCCAGGCTGGAACCCGGCTTCACTCCAACCGCGAGCGGTATCTGAAGTCGGCCGAGCAGATGGCGAAGCTCTTCGCCGACATGCCCGAGGCGCTCGCGCGTACGCTCGAGATCCACGAAAGCTGCCGCTTCTCGCCCTCCGAGCTCCGCTACCGCTATCCCTCCGAATGGATCCCCGCCGGCGAAACCGCGCAAAGCCATCTCGAAAAGCTGACCTGGCGGGGTGCCGCGATCCGCTTCCCCGGCGGCGTGCCCTCGCATGTCGAGCAGCAGATCCGCAAGGAGCTCGCGATCATCGAGCAGCTAGGCTACGCCGACTATTTCCTCACCATCTGGGAGATCGTCGACTTCGCCCGCAACCGCGGCATCCTCTGCCAGGGCCGTGGATCGGCGGCGAACTCGGTGGTTTGCTACTGCCTCGAGATCACCGCCGTCAACCCGACGCTCGTGAACCTCCTTTTCGAGCGCTTCGTCTCCGCGGAGAGGAACGAGCCGCCCGACATCGACGTCGACTTCGAGCACGAGCGGCGCGAGGAGGTCATCCAGCACATCTACGAGAAGTACGGAAGGCACCGTGCCGGCATGGTGGCCGCGGTCGTGACCTACGGGGACAAGCTCGCCATCCGGGAAGGGCAGAAGGCGCTGGCGGGAACGTCGCTCGACGACGAGTCGGCGGAGAAGCTCGCGCGCGAGCTGCAGGGCTTTCCGCGACATCTCTCCATCCACTCGGGCGGTTTCACGCTTTCGGCCGACCCGCTGATCGAGACGGTGCCGATCGAGCCCGCGCGCATGGAGGGCCGAACCATCGTTCAATGGAACAAGGACGATCTCGACGCGATCGGGTTGATCAAGGTGGACATCCTGGCGCTGGGCATGCTCACGGCGATCCGCAAGGCGCTGGGCTTCATCGGCAAGGAGCTTCATGAGCTTCCCGCCGAGGATCCCGCCACCTACCGCATGATCCAGAAGGCCGATACGGTCGGCGTCTTCCAGATCGAGTCGCGCGCGCAGA
>CAYZKI010000083.1:7567-11012 GCA_964478745.1 uncultured Bacteriovoracaceae bacterium | reverse complement strand
GTTCTACGATTCCCTGAGCCGGCTTCCCCCGGGAGAGGCAGGGAGTTTGAAATGAGCACCGAGAAACAGGATGGCAACCTCGATACCGGCCACGATTACGACGGGATCCGCGAGCTGGACAACCAGCTGCCGAACTGGTGGCTCTGGTCGTTCTACCTGACGATCATCTTCTCGATCCCGTACGTCTTCTACTACCACGTGTTCAACGGTCCGACGCTGAACCAGGAGTATCTCCGGGAAAAGGAGGCGATCGAGTACGCGCGCGCGCTCAATAAGAAGGACCTGCCGGCCCACGACGAGAAAACCCTTCTGGCCGCCTTCGCGAACCCCGAGGTTCGCGCGCGGGGCAAGCAGGTGTTCCAGTCGAAGTGCGTCTCGTGCCACGGTGCCCAGGGCGAGGGAGGCATCGGTCCCAACCTGACCGACGAGTACTGGCTCCACGGCGCGAAGCCCCTCGAGATCGCCAAGGTGGTCGACGAGGGCGTTCTCGACAAGGGAATGCCGGGCTGGAAGGCCATGATGAGCCCGGAAGAGGTCCAGGCGGCAGTGGCGTACGTGAACTCGCTTCGCGGGACGAACCCGCCCGGGGGCAAGGGTCCCCAAGGCGTCAAGCAGTAAGGAGCGGTGCAATCGATGGGAGCGCCCAGGGTATCGGGCATTCAGGACACCATGCCGACCGCCGACCGCCAGGGCCGGCGCATCTGGGTGTATCCCGCCGACTCCGATGGGCGCTTCCGTGCCCGCCGGACCTGGGTGCAGGCCGTTCTGCTGCTCGTCCTGATCGCCTTGCCCTGGATCAGGATCGGGGGGCATCCGGCGCTGCTCTTCGACATCCCCAACCGCCGCTTCTTCATCTTCGGCCTGAACTTCTGGGCGCACGACGCCCCGATGCTGCTGTTCATCCTCGCGGGAGCGGCCGTCAGCCTCGCATTCGTGACCGCGGTCTGGGGACGCGTCTGGTGCGGCTGGGCCTGCCCGCAGACGGTCTTCGTCGACGGGCTCTTCCGCCGCATCGAGCGGTTCATCGAGGGGGACGCGGTCGTCAGGCGGAGGCTCGACCAGGGGCCCTGGACATCCGAGAAGGTGATGAAGAAGGGGATCAAGTGGTTCCTCTTCACGCTGATCTCGGTCGCGCTCGCGCACGTTTTCCTCGCCTACTTCACGGGCGCCGACCATCTGGCGCGCATGGCGCTCAGGCCGCCTTCGGAGAATCCCACGAGCTTCGCGTTCATGAGCTTCCTCGCGCTGCTCGTGCTCTTCGATTTCGCCTGGTTCCGCGAGCAGTTCTGCGCCGTGGTCTGCCCCTACGGCCGCTTCCAGTCCGTCCTCATGAATCCGAAGTCGATGTCGATCCGCTACGACTCGGCCCGTGGCGAGCCCCGGCGCGGCGCCGATGCGGCGAAGCAGGGCGACTGCGTGGACTGCAACCGCTGCGTATCCGTCTGCCCGACGGGAATCGACATCCGGAACGGGCTGCAGCTCGAGTGCATCGCCTGCGTGGCCTGCGTCGACGCGTGCGACGAGGTCATGACCCGGATCAGGAAGCCCAAGGGGCTGATCCGGCTCGAAGGGGAGAAAGGCGCGTTCCGCTCGGGGCTCCCGCAGTTCGCGATCATGATCGTGCTGGCCCTGGGGCTCGGCATCCAGATCGCCCGCCGCGAGCCCGTCGAGGTCTCGCTCATCCGCGCCATCGGCTCTCCCTACCAGGAGGCCGAAGGCGGCCGCGTGCTCAACCAGTACCGCGTCGACCTGCGAAGCCAGGTCTTCGAGCCGCAGGACGTGAGGATCGAGCTTCCTGCGCAGCTCGGGGAGGAAGGCTTCGAGCTCGTCACGCCTTCGCCGGCGCTGAGCCTCGCTCCGGGCGAGACGCTCAGCCGGCCGGTGTTCTTCCGCTTCCCGAGGGAATCGCTCACGAACGGAAAGCGGTCGATCCGGATCCTGATCCACACGCCGTCGTCCACGCTGGAAAAGGAGGTCATGCTTGTCGGCCCCTTTAGCTGATCCATCGAGCTGGCTTCCGGTCGCCGTGCTGGGCGCGAGCCTGGCCGGAAGCCTCCACTGCGTCGGGATGTGCGGCGGCCTCATGGCCTCGGTCGCGCAGGGCGGCCGCGCGCGCGCGGGCTATCATCTCGGGCGGGGAATCGGTTACTCGGGCCTCGGCGCGCTCGCGGGCTGGCTCGGGCAGGGGGCGCTCGTTCTCGGGCGCTCGCAGCCCTGGATCTCGCTCGTGTCCGCCGTTTTCATGAGCGCGCTGCTGCTCGCGATGGCGTACTCCTGCTGGAGGTCGCGGGGGCTGCACCTGTGGAAGCTTTCGCCCGGAGCGTACTCACGGCTCTTCGCGCGGAAGACCCCGCTTCTGGTCGGGCTCGGAACCGCGCTGCTTCCCTGCGGCTGGCTTCATCTTTTCGTCGTCGGGGCGGCGGCCACCCAAAGCCCCGTGCGAGGCGCGCTCTACATGTCCCTCTTCTGGGCGGGCACGCTTCCGGCGCTCGCGTTCGCGCAGGCTCTCGTGAGGGCCGTGATCCGGCCCGTGGCGACGCGCGCCCCGGTCGTCGCCGCGGTGATCCTCGCCTCGGCGGGCATCCTCAATCTGGGCGTGAAGATCCGGGATACCGGGTTCGGCGGGAGCGCCGCGGCCGCATCCCATGCTTCGCACGCGCCGGGAGCGGAACCTGCTGCAGGCCATTGCCATTGATCTCCCCGGAAAAAACGAAGGCCCGGGAGGAGGGGTTCCTCCCGGGCCTCGAGTTCGTTCCGGCTGCGTCAACAGGCCGGTACCAGCGGATTACCAGCAGGTGATCGCTTCGGAAGCGCGGGTGCCGTTGCGCTTGCGGATCGAGACGCGGCCTTCGCCCGCGTCGCCGTCGGCGTTGCCGACATAGACGGTCACGGTGTCGATCTCGCCCAGGCGGGTGCCGAGCAGGTACTCGCCGGCGCGGGCGCTGTCGTTGAAGCGCAGGTCGACGTCGGCGACGAAGCGCGTGCCGGCATCGCCGTGATCACGGGTCTCGAGGACGCCGTTGTCCGCCGTGAAGCGGGCGATCGTCTTGCGGCCGCTGCCGATGGTCGGGTCGGAAAGGACCATGACCGACTCGTTCACGCGGATCTTGAGGTTCGACTCCTGGCTTTCGCAGGTCCAGGTCGTGGAGGCCTGGGCGGCGGAAGAGGTGAGGACGAGGGCGGCGACTGCGAAAAAGGTATGTGCTTTCATTTTCAATACTCCGAAATGCAGGGGCAAGAAGTTCAGCGGAGCTATTTCTCTTTCCGCTGGGCTCCGGTTTGTCGGAACGAAAGGGGTATACGCAGCGGCACCGGAATCATCCAATGCATAATAAGCGACTTATTATTCATTTTTGGAATTTAAGAAAACGCGCCCGGGAGGTAACATCGTCCCATGTTCATCGGACACTACTCGCTCGCGCTCGCGGCCAAGAAGGCGGCGCCG
>CAYZKI010000083.1:0-7557 GCA_964478745.1 uncultured Bacteriovoracaceae bacterium | reverse complement strand
CTCGTTGGGGGCCACGTTCCTCGCCGTGAATTTCCTGGATCTCGTCTGGCCCATTCTCGTGCTCGCTGGCATCGAGCGCGCGAGCGTCGACCCGCACGCCACCGCGGTCACCCCCATGAACCTCGAGTACTATCCGTACTCGCACGGGATGATCGCCGTTCTCGGCTGGTCCGCGCTGTTCTCGGGCGCATGTTTCGCGATCACCCGGCGCAAGCGGGACTCGCTGCTCCTCGGATCGCTCGTGTTCAGCCACTGGGTCCTGGACTGGGTGACCCACCGCCCGGATCTCCCGATCCTGTTCGCGGAGGATGCTCCCCGGTACGGGCTCGGGCTCTGGAATCATCTCTGGGCGACGTTCTTTTTCGAAGTGGCGTTGTTCGTCACGGGAATAGCGCTCTACCTCCGCAGCCGCGCCTCGCGCTCGCTGCTCGGGTTCTGGTCGCTGATCGCCCTGCTCTCGGTGATCTACCTCGGCGCGATCTTCGGCCCGAAGCCCGCGGAAGGAACGCCGATCAGCGCGCTGGTGGTACCGGGGCTGGCGCTCTGGCTTCTGCCTCTCTGGGCGCGCAAGGTCGATCAGCCGGTGAGCTAGGCTCAAAGGTTCGGGTTCTTCAGATACTTCACGACGTTCTTCGTGATCTTCCGCAGGCGGCGCGCGATCTTCGGGTTGTCCGAGCGCGACTGGAGCCAGCCCAGCATCAGCACGCGGCGCGCGACCACGAGGTCGCCGAGGAGCTCGTCCTCGCGGCTCGTCCAGCTCCAGGGCGCGCGCGCGGAGTAGCCCTCGATCAGCGCTTCTTTCATCCGCGCGTAGTCCTTGGGACGCTTCGCGTCCCTGACGAGCTGGCTGATCCCGAGCAGGGGGATCGCGAGGTCGTAGACGTGGAAGCCGTGGCCGCAGTCGTCGAAGTCGATCGCGCCGATGGCGCCGTCGGGCATGGAAAGGAGATTCCCGAAGTGGAGGTCGGCGTGAATGAGGCCCATGCGCTCGGGATGGCGCCTCTCGTAGGCGCGCAGCTTCGCGAACACCCGGTCCCGCGCCCGCAGGATCAGCCGCTGCTCGTCGGGGCGCGCGGCCTGGAGGCGATCGATGGGCCCGAACTTGGGCTTCGCGCCCAGCAGGCCCTCCGAAGTCCAGTAGCGCCGGACGCGGACGCCGCTTCTCCCGGCATGCGCGAGCCCCACTTTCTGGATGCGGGCCAGGAGGGCGCCGATCTCCCGGGTTTGCGCCAGGCTCAGGGACTTCCAGATGAAGCGCCCCTCGACCCAGCGGAAAAGGCTGACCCGCCGCGGGCCCGCCGGCTCCCGGTTCCCGACGGTGAGGAAACCCTCCGCGCGGTTTCGAACGGGGCCCGGCACCCGGAGCCCTTCGGACGCAAGGCGATCCAGCCAGCCCAGCTCCTCGAGGATGCCCGCGTCCGAGTGGTAATCGTCCCGGTGCACCCGGAGCAGGAACGTCTCGAAGGTCCGGCCCCGGAGACGCTTGTCCCTGGCGGTCACCCGGAAGGTGGTGTTCTCGCCATGGTTGATGAAGCGGACTTCGCGCACCGAGAGCGGATAGCTCTCGAGCGCGCTTTCCGCGAGCGAGCGGAGCGCCCGGACCTGGCCGAGATAGCTGAGCTGCGGGAACTCCGTGCGGGGCTTCACGGCTCTAGCGGTACCGGAGCCCGGGAAGTTTCACAAGCCGCTCTCAAGCGGTCCTGAGCTCCGGGCGAAGGGACTTCAGATGTTCGCGCGCCTTGTCCGTCAGGCAGCGGCCGCGCGGGGAGCGGCGCAACAGGCCCGAGCGCATCAGGTGCGGCTCGTGGACTGACTCGAGCGTGCCCCGGTCCTCACCGATGCACTGGGCGAGCGTAGTGAGCCCGACCGGGCCGCCGTTGAAGATCTCGGCGAGCGCGGTCAGGATCTTCCGGTCCGTCGGGCCCAGGCCATAGCTGTCGATGCGCAGGAGCGCCAGCGCTTCGAGAGCCGACTCCTCGGTCACCGTCAGTTCGGGGAACCCGAGCTCGCTCGAGTCTCGCACGGTGCGGATCTGCGCGAGGTCGCGCGCGCGCCTGAGCAGCGAGTTCGCCACGCGCGGGGTGCCGCGCGACCGTTTCGCGATCAGCTGCGCGGCCTTATCCGTGAGGGTCAGGCTGAGCAGCGTCGCCGAGCGGTTGAGGATCGATACGAGATCCTGCTCCGAGTACCATTCGAGGGCGAAGGCGAGCCCGAAGCGGTCCCTCAGGGGCTGCGTGAGCATCCCGGGCCGAGTGGTCGCGCCGACCAGGGTGAAGGGCTCGATCTCGATGCTGACGGTCCGCGCCGCCGCATTGTTGCCGGCGATCAGGTCGATGCGGAAGTCCTCCATCGCCGAGTAGAGGATCTCCTCGATGGCCGCGTCGAGACGGTGGATCTCGTCGATGAAGAACAGGTCGCCGCGCTTGAGCTTGGTGAGCACGGCCGCGACGTCGGCTTTCTTCTCGAGATTCGGCGCCGCGACCACGTGCAGGTTCGCCCCCGATTCGTGCGCGAGGATCGACGCGAGGGTCGTTTTCCCGAGCCCGGGCGGCCCCCACAGGAGCGTGTGCTCGAGCGGCTCGGAGCGCTCGAGCGCCGCTCTCAGGAAAAGCTCCAGCGGGCGCGTGATCTGCGGCTGTCCGACATAGTCGCGGAAACGCTCCGGGCGCAGCGCGCGGTCGAGCTCGAGCGGTTGTTCCGGAATGATGAGCAAAGGCTGATGCGTGAGTGGTTCCAAGGCTGATGTCTCCTGAGCCCCACCAGTTGCTGGAAGGGCAACGCGTTTCGAAAGTATAGAGGATGCCGAAAACGGCCCGAAAACTCAACGAACCCGGCCGAAAATGACGAAGCCGGCCGCCGCGGCTAGTGCGCCCTTTTCCACGTCACGAAGGCCTGTCCGAAGGACTCGACGCCCGTCGAGAGGATCAGCCGCTCGGCGCCGTCTTCGCGGCCGCGGTCGATCCTGAACCGGCGGACGACCTTCTTTCCGACCCGCTCCGGGTCCGTCGCGATCTCGACGTCGTGGATCACCTCGTCCCCGTTCACGCTCCAGGTCCCGGAATAGAAGAGCACGGCGTCGTAGATCCGCTCGAACCGGTCGGGAGTCCCGGCGTCGAGCGCGCGGTTGAAGCCCACGCTCATGTGGCCGCCGGGAGCGTAGATCAGGAGTCCCTTCATCTCGCGCCCCCAGGGGTTTTCGCCGCCGCCGTCGCCGCGGATCACGAAGGATTCGAGGATCCAGGTGCCCACGAGCTCGCGCGCGTTTTGAGTCAGCTCCGTCATGCGTTCCCAGACTAGGCGAAATCGGGCCTCTGGACTAGTCTGGTCTCATGCTCACCCTCGAAGGGCTACGCTATTCCCCCTGGACCGAGAAAGCGCGTTGGGCGCTCGATCATCATCTCATCGAGTATCGCTACCGCGAGCACCTGATCTGGGCGGGGATGCCGCTGCTTCGCTGCCGGATGCGGCGTTTTTCCGGGGACATCACGGTTCCTGTGCTGTTCACGGGCGAGGGCCGGTGGATCATGGATTCGTTCCAGATCGCGCGGAGGGCGGACGAGCTGGGGAAGGAGCCAAAGCTCTTTCCCGAGGAGAAGCTCGAGGAGATCCGCCATTGGAACGAGCGGTGCGAGGAGGCGGCGGACGCGGCGCGGGGGCTCGTCCTTCACCGGATGAAGACCGATACGAAAGCCAGGTTGGCGGCGCTCCCGTCCTGGATCCCCGAAGCGGTCCGGCCGTCCCTGGATTTCGTCTCCCGCATCGGCATCGACTACATCCGCAGGGAGTTCCGCGCCGAGGAGAAGTCGTACGAGGAGCATCGGGCCCGCGTGCGGTCGTTCGCGCTCGCGGTTCGCGAGGCGCTTGCTGGTGGAAAGGAGTTCCTCGTGGGCGGCAAGTTTTCCTACGCCGACGTGACCGTCGCGGGGAGCCTGGGCATCATCCGCCCGGTGTCCCGGGAGTACCTGCGCCTTCCCGACGCGATCCGCGAGGTCTGGACCGATCACGAGATCGCTTCGGAGTTCTCGGACATCCTCTCCTGGCGGGATCGTCTCTATGCGAGCCGGCGCGGGAAGCGCGTCAAGCCTCGAGATCCGCGCTCTCGAACTCCCTGAGCACCTCGGTGGGCCGCCCGAGACGGTGAACCTTCCCGTTCTGCAGCCAGAGCACCCGATCGCACGAGCGGACGGTCGAGAGCCGGTGCGCGATCAGGATCTGCGTCTTGCCCGCGAAGACCTCCTCGGTCGCTCGGGTCAGGATCTCCTCGGAGCGCGGGTCGACGGCGCTCGTGGCCTCGTCGAGGATCACCACCGGGCTGTCCTGGAGCAGGCAGCGCGCCATGCAGATCAGCTGCCTTTCGCCCGCCGAGAGGTTCCGTCCGCGCTCCTCGACCGGATAGTCGAGCCAGTAGCGGTACTCTTCGTCGGTCGCGTCGACGCGCAGGAACTGGACGCGGCGGAGCGCCCCGATCAGCTCGTCGTCGGCCGCCTCGCCCGGGGGGCTGTCCGCGCGTAGGTTCGCGCGGATCGTGCCGAGGAAGAGGGTGGGCTCCTGGGTGATGTACGACATCAGTGCGCGGTACGGGGCGAGCCCGGATTCGGCGTCCCGGCCGTCCACGCGGATCGTTCCGCGCTCGATCGGGTAGAGGCGGAAGAGCGCCTGCACGAGGCTCGTCTTGCCGCTTCCGGTCTTGCCGACCACGGCGAGCCTTTCGCCGGCGCGGACGTCGAGGTTCACGCCCTGGAGAACCAGGGGCAGGTCGGCGCGGTAGCGCATCCACAGATCACGCACCTCGATCGAGGCGCCGGGCTGCGCCTTTCCGTCCCAGAGGCGGACATGCCGGGTCGTCGCGGCCGAGTCCCCGTCCTCCTTCGGATGGCCCGTCCGGAAGCGGGCGGTCGCCGGCAGGAGCGCGCCGGGCTCCATCGGAAGGCGAAGGTACTCGTTCATGCGCTCGAGGCCGGTCAGCGCCTCCTCGAACTGCCCGAGCCAGTCGAAGAACGACTGCAGGATGCTGCTCGCGAGGCCGAGGTACGTGAACGCCACGCCGACCGAGCCGATGCTGACCCGGCCCTCGCGGACGAGCTGGATGCTCGCGAGGCCGGTGATCAGGAAAACGAGCGCCGTGGTCAGGCCCATGGAAAGCGAGAATCGCGAGAACGCCGTCGTCGCGCGCAGCCTCTGGTCCAGGTAGGCGTCGTTCAGCAGGGTGAACCTCTGCGAGAAGGTGGCTTGCTTCCCGAACGCGCGGATCGTGCTCGCGCCGCTCGCGGTCTCGGCGAAGTGCGCGATGCCCGGGGAGCGGCGGAGCGCAGACTCGCGCCGCTCCCGGCGCAGACTGGGGAGCTGCAGGCGGTACACCGCGAAGTTCAGTCCCGCGAGCAGCAGCCAGAAGGGGAGCAGGTACGGTCCCGCGACGGCGAGCAGGACGGTCATCGCGAGCAGGTCGAAGATCAGGCTCAGGAACTCGGCGATCGGGCCGCCGAAGATGCGGAACAGCCCGTTGTAGTCGCTCGAGAAGCGGGTCATGATCCGGCCCGCCGGATTCTGGTCGAAGAACGACATGGGAAGCCGGGACGTCCGGTAGGTCGTCTCGTCGTAGATCGAGCTCACGGCCTCGACCGAGAGCCGCGAGATGCCCACGCGGAAGACGACGGTCAGCAGGAAGCCGAGCGCCGTCATCGCGCAGAGCAGGAGCAGGAAATCCTGGGAGCCGAAACCCTGCAAGAAGCCCGGGACGGGCCGGCACTGCGCCGGCGGCCGGCAGGCCGAGTCGACCCAGTAGCCGATCAGGTTCGCGTTCCCGAGCAGGAACAGGCGCCCGAGAAACCCCAGCGCCAGCATGAGCAAGGTGCGGCCGAAGAAGGTGCGGTAGGCCTGGAAGAGCGTATCGAGCATTTTCCCGGCGTAGCGCCCGTGGAATCGCGTCTCGACGGCGTTGAAGCGGGTCGCCTTAGCTGCCATCGGCCGCCGCCCTTTCCTTGCTCACGAACTCCCTGAAGCGGGGCGATCCCTCGAGCAGCTGTGAGTAGGTTCCTTCCATCGCGATCGTCCCGTCCTCCATGAACAGGATGCGGTCGCACGCCGGCAGCACCGACATGCGATGAGTGACCAGGACCCGCGTGCGGTCTCTCCAGTGGCCGCGGATGAGCGCGTCGAGCAGGCGCTTCTCTGTGTCCACGTCGACCGCGCTCAGACAGTCGTCGAGAAGCACGAACGGCCGCTCCGCGTAGCGCGCGCGGGCCAGTCCGATCCTCTGGCGCTGGCCGCCCGACAGGTTCACGCCGCGCTCTCCGATCTCGGTATCGAGCCCGTCCAGGACGCGCTCGCGCTCCGGCACGAACTGGGCGTCGCCCAGGCTGTCGAGCACCCGGCGCGACTGCTCATCGCCGATGCGCGCGTCGGCGTCGAGGTACTCGAACAGCACGTTCTCGCGAAGGGTCGCGCTCATCGTGAAGCCTTCCTGGGGCACGAACGAGAACCGCTCGCGAACGCCCGCTTCCGCAGGGCCGCGCGTCTCCCGGCCGCGGATCGCGAAGCGCCTGAAGCGGGCTCCCGTCGCGCCGATGAGCGACTGGAGCAGCAGCGACTTCCCGCTTCCGACCTCGCCGACGATCGCGACGAGCTCGCCCTCGCGCAACGTGAGGTCGATGTCGTTCAGCAGCTTGCGGCCGCCGGACTCGAGGCTGAGGCCCTGGATCTCGAGCGCCGCGCCCGCGGCCGTCCCGCCTGTCGGACCGGGGCCCAGGATCTGGGGCTGCACGATCGGGACCCGCAGCGCGTCCTGAAGCCTTCGCGCGGAAGAGATCGCGTCCATGCTGATCACGAAGACCCAGGGAAGCTGCCGGAGCGGCTTCGAGAGGAAGACGCCCAGGATCCAGAGCAGCGAGAGAAGCTCGCCCGGGGTGGGGGGCGAGGCCGCCTGGGCCTCCCGCAGCCTGAACACGTAAAGGATGGCCAGGATGTTCAGCACGAACGTCGAGGTGCTCGCGATCGAGTTCATGAGCTGGCCGTTCGAGACCATGGACTTGCGGTTCCTCGTCTCGCGCCTCCGGACCTCGAAGATCCGCTCCTCCGCGGAAGGCACCCAGCCGAGGATCCGCAGCGTGCGGATGTTCTGCACCCATTCGGCGACGAGCCCCGTGCGCTCGGCGGCCAGCCTCTTGAAGTGGATGAAGAAACGCGATTGACGAACCGCGAGCGCGAAGTTCAGCGCGAGCAGGACCAGGAAGGCGAGCACGCTCGTGGTCCAGGGGATGCCGAAGTGGATCTGCAAGGCGACGGGCGCGATCACGATCGGAAAGAGCATCGACGCGCTCATCGCCAGCGAGTCGGCGAGCAGGAAAGCGGCGCCGGGCACGTCGACCGCGAAGAGGGAAACCGCCTCTCCGGCCGGGCGGTTCCCGATCAGGCCTCCCGGGCCCTCGAGAATGCGCGAGTAGGCCGCCTCGCCCATCGACTTCTGCGAGATGAACGACTCGCGCATCGCGAGCCACACGGCCACCTGGACGAGGCACTGGGCCCCGAGCGTGAGCACGAATGCCCAGGCGATCCAATGAG
>CAYZKI010000082.1:6348-11132 GCA_964478745.1 uncultured Bacteriovoracaceae bacterium | reverse complement strand
GATCAAAGCCCGTCTGATTTTCAACGACTCACTGGGTGGCACTCTTCGCCTCCTTGTAGGCATTTTCGAAGATCGCTAGGCCCGCCCCCGGAGAGCTTGCCCTTCCGGATTGCGAGGTCCACTCGGGATGAGCGGTCCAGCGCACGAACGCTTCGGGATGCGGCATCAGGCCGAAGATGCGGCCCGTGCCGTCGCAAAGGCCGGCGAGCCGGCCTTCGCTTCCGTTCGGATCGCCCTCGTAGCGCAGGCAGCTCGCGCCCGACTTCTCCATCTTCGTGAGGATCTCGGCGCGGCGCGAATGCTGGAGAACGATACGGCCTTCGCCGTGGCGCACGGGAAGGTCCATCGTCCCGATGCCCTTGAGCCAGACGCACTTCGAGGCCGCGGGCGTCACCTTCACCCAGGTGTCGATGAACTTTCCGCCGGCGTTGTGGGTGATCGAAAGCTCCTTGCCGAACACGCCCATGCGGATCAGCGCCTGGAAGCCGTTGCAGACGCCGATGACCAGGCCGCCGCGCTCGGCGAACTGCGGAAGGTTCCACCCGAGCTTGTGCTGGATCTTGAGCGCGAGCACTTTGCCGGAAGTCAGGTCGTCGCCGAACGAGAACCCGCCCGGGAGAGCGAGCGCCGCGTACCTGCGCGAGATCTGGTCGAGCGTCGTGAACTCGGCGATCAGGTCGTTCAGGTGCCGGATCTCCGCGTCGAAGCCCGCGAGCCGGAAGGCCTGCGCGGTTTCCTGCTCGCAGTTGATGCCGTCGCCAGTGATCACCAGCGCCCGGGGACCCTTCGTCTGGACTTGGTTCTGCGAGCTCATTCCCAGTACCCCTCTTTCAGCCAGGCGGCGCGGAGCTGCTTCACGTCGACCGCGAAGCCCGCGGCGTCAGGCAGCTTCACCTCGAGGCGCTCGCCCGAGTTCACCGCTCCGAGGCGCCTGAACGGGATGTCGAGCGAGAACCACTCGGACTCGAGCGCCGGCGAGTCCATCTCGGAAACCGAGACGACGAACGAATGGAAGCCTTCGCCGAAGGCAAGCTCCCACGGCTCGACCGTCGACGGCAGCTGGATCGTCGCGCCCAGGCCGCGCGCGAGAAGCCCTTCGGCCACCGCGACGAGCATGCCGCCCTCGGAGACGTCGTGCACCGACTTCAGCCGGGGCTGCTCCTTCCCGATCGCCCACCCCAGCCACGAGTACGTCCGCCGGGCCTCGGACCAGTCCGGATCCGGAACGCGCGAGACCGCCGCCGGCAGCTTTCCGAGCGCGGCCTGGAGCTCCGAGCCCTGCAGCCCGAGGCGCGTCCCTCCCAGGAGGTAGATCGCGTCGCCCGCCGACTTGAAGTCGGCGGTGCGGGCCTGCTTCGAGTCCGGCACGCGAGCGACCGCCGTCATGAGGAGCGTCGGCGGCACCGAGATCGTGATCGGCTGGCCGTCCTTCTTCCCGCGGAAGTCGTTCTTCATCGAGTCCTTGCCGGAGACGAGCGGAAGGCCGAGCGCGAGCGACGCCTCGCGGAGCCCGTAGCACGCGCGGACGAGCGCGGCCGCCTTCACCGGGTCACTGACCGGATCCGGCCAGCAGAAGTTGTCGACCAGCGCCATCACCGATTCGGGCTTGCCGAACTCGGCGCCCACGCACAGCACGTTGCGGACCGCCTCGTCGACCGAGGACTGCGCCATGAGATACGGGTCGATGTCGGAAAGCTTCGGGTTGATGCCGCAGCCCACGGCGATGCCCGCGTCGGACGACGCCTTCGGCTTCACCACGCCCGCGTCGTTCGGCCCGCTCCAGGCGGAGTCGGAGCCGGGATTGGCGACGTGAAGCGGCTTCACGACGGAGGTGCCCTGCACCTCGTGGTCGTACTGGCGGATCAGCCACTCCTTCGAGGCGATGTTCGGCCGCGAGAGCAGGCTGAGAAGCGCCCTGCCGCCCTCGCGCGCGAAGTCCACCGACTCGCGCGGCGCCGAGACTTCCGGGCGCCCCGGCCACCGTGCCTCGAGCTCGAGCCTCGGGTTGCCCTTGTGCAGGAAATCCAGGTCCAGGCTGCCCACGATCCTTCCGTGATGGAAGACGTCGAAGCGGCCCGTGTCGGTGAACTCGCCGAGATCGCTGATCTCGACGCCGCGGCGGGAGGCAAGCTCCGCGAAGAGCTCCATCTTCTCCGGCGGGACGGCCACCGTCATGCGCTCCTGCGACTCGCTGATCACGAGCTCGTAGGGCCTCAGGCCCGGATACTTCGTCTTCGCCAGGCTCACGTCGATCTTCGCGCCGCCCGAAAGCCGCGCCATCTCGCCGACGCTGGAGGAAAGCCCGCCCGCGCCGTTGTCGGTGATCGCGCGGTAAAGGCCCTGGTCGCGCGCATCGAGCAGGAAGTCCGCCGTGCGTTTCTGCGTGATCGGGTCGCCGAGCTGAACGGCCGACATCGGCGAGGACTCGTCGAGCGCGAGCGACGAGAACGTCGCTCCGTGGATTCCGTCCTTCCCGATTCGCCCGCCCACCATCACGATGCGGTCGCCGGGCGACACTTCCTTGAGCTCGATGCGGCGGCCAGCCGCGAGACGCGGCATCAGGCCGCCCGTGCCGCAGTAAACCAGGGGCTTCCCGAGGAAACGCTCGTCGAACACGAGCGCGCCGTTCACCGTCGGGATACCGCTCTTGTTCCCGCCGTGCTCGACGCCGCGACGGACACCGTCCAGGATCCTCCGCGGGTGCAGCAGCCGGTCGGGCAGGCGCTCCGAGTAGTCGAGGGGCGCCACGCAGAACACGTCCGTATTGAAGATCGGGCGCGCGCCGAGGCCGCAGCCCAGGATGTCGCGGTTGACGCCGACGATCCCGGTCAGCGCGCCGCCATAGGGATCGAGCGCCGACGGGCTGTTGTGGGTCTCGACCTTGATGCAGAACGCGTCGTCGTCGTCGAACGCGACGATGCCCGCGTTGTCCTCGAAGACGGAGAGCAGCCAGGGACGCGAGAGCTCCGCCGTGGTGCCCGCGATCGTGGTCTTGAAAAGGCTGTCGACCAGGGCGGGGATCTTCGCCTCGCCCGCGCGGCCCGGACCCGACTCCTCGTACCGGATGCGCGCGTTGAAGATCTTGTGCTTGCAGTGCTCAGACCACGTCTGCGCAATGATCTCGAGCTCGACGTCGGTCGGCTTCTTCATCCCAACGGCCTTGCGGCGCGCGATCACGTCGCGGTCCGAGAAGTACCGCTGCACGGCCACCATCTCCTCGGGCGAGAGCGCCCAGAGCTTCGAGCGGGAAAGCTCGTTCAGGGCGTCCTGCGGAAGGTCGTCCAGGTGGATCTCCTCGACGTGATCGGAGCCGCGGAGGGTCAGCTTCGGGAAGTCGTACTTGATGCGCTCCGGATGGAAGCGATCGCTCTTCTTCAGCTCGGCCTCGGGCAGGATCGTCCACGACTCGATCAGCTCGTTGCAGAAAACGTCGCGCGCGACGGCGGCCAGCGTGTCCTCGGTGAGCCCCGGGCCCTCGAGCAGCAGCAGGCTTCCGCTCGCGGCCCGGCCATCCTCGAACTTCCTGTTGGTGACGATCTCGAAGGCCTCGAGCGTCGTGCGGCCCACGTTGTCCGTGACGCCCGGGCGGTAACGCCTCTCGAGCGCCCAGAAATTCCCCGGGCGGTTCGGCTCGGACTCCATCAGATCCAGGATCGATCCGTGCTTGCCGGCGGCCGAGGGGATCAGGTTGCCCGTGAACAGCCACTGAAGGACGCGGTCCCAGAACACCTCGGTGATCGTGGGGATCATCTCCTCGCGGGTCTGCGGAAGATCGAGCCAATAGACGTCGACCAGCCTCGCCCAGCGGATCTGGCGGCGGACTTCGGGATGCGCGACCTCGATGCGCCTCAGGACGGAGGCTGCACCCGGATCGCTGAACTCAGGTCTCATGGCCACTTCAACTCGGGCGAACACAGACTCTCCCTTTCTGACGGGTTTCGACTCGGAAGCGCTCGGCGAGGACCCAGCGCAATGCTTGCGGATACAGGCGATGCTCGACCTCGAGGCCCCGCTTCTCGACCGCGGCCTCGTCCTCGCAGTCGGCGATCGAGAACGCCTCCTGCGCGCAGATCGGGCCGGTATCCAGCCCGTCGTCCACGAGATGCACGGTCGCTCCCGTGATCTTCGCGCCATGGCGGAACGCCTGCGCGTAACCCTCGAGCCCCGGGAACGCCGGAAGGAGCGAAGGGTGGATGTTCACGATGCGCGAATACCCGTGCTCGGAACGGAACGCCTCGATCAGCCGCGGGCTCACCAGCCTCATATACCCCGCCATGACCAGGAAACGCGGCCGAAACGGCGCGAGCGCCTGGAGAATCAGCGAATCGTGCCGCTCGCGGCGGGCGGCCGCGCTCTCCCCGGCCTGCGTCGACGGCGGAGGAACCGTGAGCGCCGCGATCCCGAGCGCCTTCGCCTTGGCGAGCACGGGAGCGTCCGACCGATCGGACAGCACCGCGGCGATCGTCACGCCCGGCAGCTCCCCGCGCGCGTGAGCGGCGGCGATCGCCTCGAAGTTCGAGCCGCGTCCCGAAGCGAGGATGGCGATCGGGAGGCCGCTCATTCGTCTCCTCCGGCCGCCTGCCTGCCGATGTCCGTGCGGTTCTGCATTCCCTCGAAGCGGATCCTCGAGAAGCGATGATAGGCTTCGAGGCGTGCCGATCCGAGATCCTCGCCGAGCCCGAGCGCCCCGAGCACGCGGCCG
Organism: uncultured Bacteriovoracaceae bacterium; assembly: GCA_964478745.1. GTDB lineage: Bacteria > Bdellovibrionota > UBA1018 > UBA1018 > UBA1018 > CAYZKI01. The sequence continues at coordinate 6,430 of CAYZKI010000082.1, read as the reverse complement.
CCTGAGGCGACGAGCTTCCCTTCCTTCAGACTGACTCCCGCGAAGAAGACGCCTTCGGCGCCCGGCTGCGCCCCCTCGATCC
>CAYZKI010000082.1:4850-6338 GCA_964478745.1 uncultured Bacteriovoracaceae bacterium | reverse complement strand
CCCTCGATCGGCGCGCCCTTCTTCGGATTCTCCGGATAGCCCTCGGCCGCCGCGACGACGTAGACGGCGGTGTCCTTCCTGAACGGAACCCGCGTTCCCATCGACGCGAGCCCGCCGCGGGCGCTGGCCTCCATCCACGGAAGCAGGTCGCCGTCGATCCGGGGCATGAGCACCTGGGTCTCGGGATCCCCGAAACGGGCGTTGAACTCGAGCGTCCAGAGCTTGCGTTTGCTGAAATCGACCATCAGGCCCGCGTAAAGCAGGCCGCGGAACGGGGCGCCCCGGCGGGAAAGCTCCTTGAGCGTCGGCTCGAAAACCCGCTGCCGCACGCGGGTGGCCCACTCCTCGTAATCCTCCTGCACCGCCGCGACCGGGCTGTAGGAGCCCATCCCGCCCGTGTTCGGGCCGCGGTCGCCGTCGGAAAGCCGCTTGTAGTCGCGCGCCGGCTCGAGCAGCGCGCAGTTCTCGCCGTCGCAGAAAGCCATCCACGAGAGCTCCTCGCCCTTCACGCGCTCCTCGATCAGGACCTTCCCCGAGATCGCGAGCAGCGCCTCGGCGGCCTCGACGGCCTCGTCCTTCGCCGAGCAGACGCGCACACCCTTGCCGAGCGCGAGGCCGTCGGCCTTGACCACCCAGCCGTTCCCCATCTGCGGCGGCCAGGGCAGCGAGCCCAGGATCTGGGTCGCCTCGGCGACGGAGGTCGCGGTGAAGTACTTCGCCGTGGGCACGCCCGCGGCCATCATCACTTCCTTCGCGAAGATCTTGCTCGACTCGATCCGCGCCGCCGCGGCCGTGGGACCGAAGGCGCGGATGCCGAAAGCCTGGAGCTCGTCGACGAGCCCGTCGGCGAGCGGATTGTCGGGGCCGACCACGACGAAGTCGATCTTCTCGTCGCGAGCCCGCGCCGCGAGCGTCCGCAGATCCTCCTTCTTCAGGGAAGCCGGCCAGCGCTCCCAGGCGGCGGGCATCCCGTCGTTACCGGGCGCCAGCACGAGCCTTGAAATCTCCGGAGACTGCGCGAGCTTCCACGCCAAGGCGTGTTCGCGCGCCCCCGCCCCGACCACCAAAACCGAGCGCTGCCTGCCTGCTGAAGGGGTTGAGCTCATCATCAATATTCCTAGGGATTCAGGGTGCTGGGAGAATAGCGAATGGGGCGTCCGAGTCAACGCCGACTCGGCGATTGAAGCAGAGCAGCAAGAAATAAAAAAGCCCGGGCGGAGGGGGGTCCGCCCGGGCCTTATTGGGAAGCGGCTGACGCGCTTGGTTAGCGGATCACGCCACGCTTTCCGTTCACCTTCACGAGGGGGGCCATGTCGGTGTAGATCGTGTCGACCAGGACTTCTTCATAGACCGGCATGCGGGCGATCGCCGGGCAGGCGCGGCCGTTGGTCAGGAAGAAAACCTGGTAGTTATAGTTCGTGCCGGTGACCTTGGCCGACTTCACGAACTCGGCGAGGTCACAGATCTCGACGTTGACCAGGGCGTACA
>CAYZKI010000082.1:0-4840 GCA_964478745.1 uncultured Bacteriovoracaceae bacterium | reverse complement strand
TTCCGCCGTTCTTCGGCTCGAGGCGGACCGACTTCACCTGAGCTTCCATCAGGGGGCGAATCTCCTGCGTCGAGGCGAAGGCGCTGGAGGTGGCGAGGGCGAGGACTGCGAGCATCATTGCGATTTTTTTCATTTCAGACTCCGTAAGGGATGAAGTTGTTGTTCTGTCCGCGAGGGCCTGAGATTCTTAGGGGGGTCACCAGGGATGGACCGTCGCGACAAGGGCAGGAATACGCCCGCTTACGGATTAGTGAAAATTATTTGGCTTTCTGTGGTCCCATCAGCCTGAATTATCAAACCGAATGAGGGGCACACCCCTCAGGCGAGCCCGATCTTGGCCTTTTTCAGCTCCGCGACGAGGCGATCGAGCTTCCAGGCCAGGTCGAACCAGGTCTTGCCCGTGAGCGCGTTCGCCAGGGAAAGGTACACTTGAGTGGCGAACTCGCGCTGCTCGGGGGTCAGCGCGGGAGGCGCGTCCTTCACGAGCTTTTTCCAGTCGGCCAAGCCTTGCGCGTGGGCCTTCTTCTTCGCTTCGCCCACCTGCGCGTACCAGGGCGTGCCTCGGTAGAAGGAGCGCAGAAGCTCCTTCGAGAGCTGCACCCCGTCCTTCGTGATCCGGAGCTCGTCGGGCCCGATCGCGTCGACGAGGAAGCATTCGCCCGACTCGGAGAGCCCCCACTCGAGCTTCCCGTCGGCGAGCTCCGCGCCCGTCTGCGCCGTCAGCCAGCGCAGGAAGCCCGCAACCCAGGCGCTCTTGAACAGGAGCTCCTGGAGCTGCCTGCCCGTGAGCCCCGAGATGGCGAGAGCCTCCGAGAGCGGGAGCGCGCGGTCGGTCGACTCGAGCTTCGTGAAGAGCTCGATGACGGGAAACTCCCAGACGCCTCCGTCGCTGACGGGAAGGTCGGGAAAGCCCAGGGAGGCGAGATACGCGGGGTCCTTCGCCATGCGCTCGAGAAGCGAGCTGCCCGCGGGACAGCCGAAGCGGAAAACCACCTCGAGCGGGATGAGGCGCGGAAGGGCCGAGACCCGGGTCGCCGCGTAATCAGGAAGCTGGCGGCCGAGCACCTGCACGGTTTCGGGCTTCACGACGGAAACCTTGCGAACCACGATCTGACGCGCGGTCGACTGCATCTGCGAAAGGAGCCTGGGCTGGATCAGGGCCTCGGTCTGCGCGCGAAGGTGCGGCACTTGCGGCAGCACGCCCAGATAGTGCGTGCGAAGCCCCTGCCCCTGCAGCGTCTCTCCGGTTTCGTTGAACGCGGAGCCGAAGCGGTTGCTCTTGCGCAACCCGAGCGCCACCGGGCTCTTCGAGAACTCGCGCCAGTGATCGGCCTTCTCGAGCTTCTCGAAAAGGTCGGCCGCGAGCGTGGCGAGCGCCTCGCCCTTGCGCGGGAGCGCGTCGGGCATCCGTCCCCAGTCGAAAACCGAGTACGCGTCGGAGTACTCGAAGACCACCGCCTCGGTCGGACCGGCCTTCACCGGGCCCAGCAAGTCTTTTACTGAACCTCGGTAAATCAGATCCATGGCCGATCAGCTCCCTTTCTTCGTGCTCTGGGTTTTTTGCGAACCGCGATCTTTCTCGCGGGCCTGCGCGAAGCCGCTTCCGGCCGTCACGTCGGTCGGGTACTTGCCGTCGAGGCAGGCCGTGCAAGGCGTGAACGCCGTTCTTTCGCCCGTCTTCCCGCGATTGCTGTGCTCGGCCACCGTGACCGCGCGAACCAGGCCCTCGAGGTCCTGATAAACCACCGCGTCCGCGCCGAGCTCCTTCTCGATCTCCGAGATGCTGCGGCCGGAGCCGATCAGCTCCGACTCCATCGGGAAGTCGATGCCGTAGTAGCACGGGTGCTTGATCGGCGGGCAGGTCGACACGAAGTAGACCTTCGATGCGCCGGCCTGGCGCACGAGCTCGATGATCTTCCGCGACGTCGTCCCGCGCACGATCGAGTCGTCGACGAGGATCACGCGCTTGCCCTCGATCTCGGAGCGCACCGGGGACAGCTTGAGGCTGACTGCGCTCTGGCGCTTCTCCTGCGTGTCGAGGATGAACGTGCGCTTGATGTAGCGGTTCTTGATGAGGACCTCGCGATAGGGAATCTTCAGCTGCTCGGCGAGCGCGATGGCGGCGATGCGCGAGGTCTCGGGCACCGGCACGATCAGGTCGGCCTCGATGCCCCGTTCCTCGATCTGCTTCTTGAGCCCGTGCGCGAGGTTGTTGCCGAGATCGATCCGCGCGCCGTAGACCGGCACGCCGTCGATCACGGATTCGGGCGACGCGAAGTACACCCACTCGAACATGCACGGGCGGTGCTCCCGGCCGTCGATCACGCGCGTATGGACGTTGCCCTGAAGGTCGATGAACACGACCTCGCCTGGCTTCACGTCGCGGACCTTCTCGTAGCCCAGGAACGAGAGCGCCACGCTCTCGGACGCGATCATGTGCGCTTCGCCGGTGGGGAGCGCGGGCGGACGGTCGCCCTCGCGCTTCATCTTGCGCTTGCCCCAGACCAGCGGGCGGATCCCGTGCGGGTCGCGGAACGCGACGAGCCCCTGGTCGGCCACCAGAGTGACGATACTGTAGCTGCCGTTCACGCGCCTGAAGACTTCCTGGACCGCACCGCAGATCTGGTCGAAGCCCACCTGCTCGGGATTCTTGCCGGAGGAGCCCTTCGCGAGCGAGTCGGCGAAGATGTTGAGCACCACCTCGGTGTCGGACTGCGTGAGGAGGTGCCGCCGCTCCTGCGTGCGAAGCTGGTTCGCCAGCTCCTGCGTGTTCACCAGGTTGCCGTTGTGGACCATGCCGATGCCGAACGGGTAGCTCAGCAGGAAAGGCTGCACGTCGATGACATCGCCTTTGCCGATGGTGGCATAACGGGCATGGCCGATCGCCACGTGGCCGGTCAGGCGCTCCATGTTCTCGCGGTTGAAGACCGACTCGACCAGGCCCAGGTTCTTCTGCCGGTGGAAACCGTCGCTATCGTACGAGAGGATCCCGGCAGCATCCTGGCCCCGGTGCTGAAGCGTCGTCAGCCCGAGAAAGGCTTCCTTGGAGGCATCTTGGGTACCGATCAGCCCCACAACTCCGCACATCTTATGACCCACTCCTCAAAGTTGTTTGCACACCGAATCACTACCACCTCGAAGGACTCTTGGGGAAGCGCGACGTATGGCCGTCGGCTGGCGACATCCCGCCGACATCCGATTGACGCTTTGCATGACGCGAGCGCTCGCGCAGTCGTTGCAAGCCGCCGCGAGATCTGTCTAAACTAGCCTCAGCATATGAGCTCCAACGGAAGCCCGGTTACTGGCGTCATCGAAGAAAACCTCGTGATCATCGACTTCGGCAAGTACGAAGGGAAAACCGTTCAGCAAGTAGCGGAGGTGGATCCCACCTTCTATCAGCGGCTGGCGGCTGAAAAAGAGAGCGGCGTGTTCGCGATCCGTCGTCACCGCGACAAGACGTTCCGCCTCTATATCAATCCCCTTTCCAACATCGACCACTGAGCGTGCGCTGATTGCACGAGCTTTCCGAGGCGCGCACCCGCGCGACGGGCTCCTGCCCTTTCGCACTCGGACCGCTGAGTACGCGAGGTTTCCAGGAGCAGCGTCCGCGCGACGGGCTCCTGCCCTTTCGCACATCGCCGCTTCGCGGCGAACGCTTCACGCTTGTGCGAACACGCGGACGCTGCTCCTGGAAACCTCGCCTATTCGGCGCTCTTCACGCGGGAGAAAAAGAAGACGGATCTAGAGCGGGAACTCGCCTCGGAAGACTTCTTTGGCGGGGCCTTCCATCAGGACGGGTTGGCCTGGAGACCAGGTGATGCGCAGCCTGCCGCCCGGCAGGTGGATGTCGACGGGGCTTTTCGCCCGGCCGGTCGCGATCGCGGCGACTCCGGAGGCGCAGGCGCCCGTTCCGCAGGCGAGCGTGATGCCCGCGCCTCGCTCCCAGACGCGGACTTTCGCTTGGGCCGGGCCTTGAATCTCGACGAACTCGACGTTCGTTCGCTTCGGGAAGCGCGGATGGTGCTCGATCTCGGGGCCCAGGCTTTCGAGCGGGACGCCGGCCGCGTTCTCGGCGAAGAAGACCGCGTGCGGGTTTCCGACGTTCACTTCGATGAAATCGAGCGCGCGGTCCTTGAGCTTGAGCGCCTCGGGCTTCGAGGCGACCGTCGGCACGCCCATGTCGACGCGGAACTCGTCGCCGTCGGCCGACGGGCCGAGCACGTCGATGATCTTGAGGCCCGCCAGCGTCTCGATCCGAAGCTGGGGCCTGCCCGCGAACTTGCCGCGCGAAAGGTACAGGCCGACCGCGCGAATGCCGTTGCCGCACATCTCGGCCGTCGAGCCGTCGGCGTTCAGGATCTCCATGCGCGCGTCCGCTCCGCGTTGTGCGGCTCCGCCAGCGGAGCCGTGCGCGGGCCGGAGCCAGAGGATCTGGTCGGCGCCGATGCCGAAGCGGCGGTCGCAGATCCGGGCCGCGAGCTCGGCCGTGATCTCGACTGCGGGCGCCGCGCGCTCGAGATCGTCGATCACGACGAAATCGTTGCCCAGCCCCTGCATCTTGATGAACGGAAGAACGCGCGCCATGGCCCGGGTTTTAGCCTTTTCGCGGGCCGGTGTCGAGCGCGGCCGGATCAGCGCCCGGAGCCCGAGCTTCCCAGGGCGCGGCCCTTGTTGCGCACGTCCTGGAGCTCCTTTCCGAAGGATCCATTGGAGGCCAGGCAACTCGGCCCCGTCTCACCGGTCATCCCCTTACTGGCGATCTCCTGGGCCAACTTCCGCACTTCGCTCTCTTTTGCCTGAATGCTCGCCGCCAGGGTGGTACGAGCCGCTGCTGTCTCAT
>CAYZKI010000081.1:8346-11167 GCA_964478745.1 uncultured Bacteriovoracaceae bacterium | reverse complement strand
TTCCATTCCCGGAACGTCGACTTCCTCACCCGGAAGACGCGCTCACCGGGATCGAAGACCGCCAGGTCCGCGCGACCGTCGCCGTCATAATCCGCCGGGGCCGGCCAGGCCCCCTTCGCGCCATACTGGATCGTCACGGAACCCTGGAGCTCTTCCGCGGGCCCGGCCTCGTCGAGCAGCGAAAACCCCAGGAACGCCGGCGAGCGCTCGATGCAGCCGCGCCAGCGCTCGACGATGCGGAGCTTCGCCTCGCGCGTGAGCGCGGACGCGAGCTCCGGAGCCTGGAAAACGACGCGGATTCCCGCGCCCTCGGCGTCCTTCAGCTTTCTCCGGCACTCGGCCGAGAAGTCGGCCGATGCCACCGGGGTCACGACCACGTCGAAGCCCGCCGCGCGGGCGGCGCGGAGCTCGGCGGCCATCGAGCTCCAGGAGACGGTCCCGATCCGGAACGGCGCGTGGCCGAGAGTATGCGCCGCGCGCGAGCGCAGCTTGACGGTGCACCCGCCGACCGCGAGCAGCGCGCTGAAGAAAGCCAGAAGAAAGGGAATCGGTTTCCGCCGACGTGAGCCACTCATCCCGATGATTCCAGGGTACCAGGACCGGAAGCTCCCGCCGAGTTGGGTTCGCGAAGACACACGCCGGGCGCGTCATTCGGGAGAAAGCCCCGAGCTGACCCTACTTACAGGCTTTCTGAGCTTCCTTCGAGTGCGAGAACTCGTAGAGGATCTTGAGGATCCTGACCCGGTCCACGTCGTACTTGCGGTCGCGGCCGAACCATCCCGAGACGATCCAGGGAATGCCCTTCCTGACCTTCTCGAAGAATCCCTCAGGTGCCGATCCGTTCTTCATGACGAAGTCGAACGCATCGCGGAGCTTTCCTTCGTCCGAGGTGCAGAGCACCTTGGACAGCGCGGCCTTGAAGAGGGGGAACGCGCGGTCGGCCTCGTCCTGGTTGATCGAGCCCGAGCGATCGCCGTCGAAGCGCGCGAACATCGATTCGAGGTAAGCGGCCAGCGCGGCCAGGGCCTGCGTGTCTCCCGAGTTCACCCAGGCCGGGCTCTTGGACTTGCGTCCGTTGCCCTCGAAGTACTTGTGGAACTCCTCGAAGTACCGGGGCTGCTGCGCGGAGAGCGCGCTCACGTAGCCGGTGAACCACGGCACGTGCGGGAAGTTCCCGCTGATGCCCAGGTAAAGCGTCTTGAAGAAGCAGTCAGGCTCGATCTCGGGCTGTCCGTAGATATCGATCCGGCGGGGCTCGCCGGGCTTGTAGCACTGGGCCGCGATCCTGGCGTGGAGCGAGTCGCCCACTGACTTCGCCGAGAGGCTGAAGGCGAGAAGCTCCGTGAACTCGTCGAGCTGGATCCATCCGTCCCCGTTCGCCGAGTACGTGAAGATGCTGGCTTCGCGGAAGCGCTTTTCCGGCACCTCGGGATCGAACGGGTCGAAGACCTTGAGCTCGATGCCGATGTCGCGGAAGTGCTCGTACGCCTGACGGAGCTCCTTCTGATCGAGCCCCGTCTCGGCCCGGGCGCGCTCCTCTTCCAGGGCGTAACCGCTGATCACCATCCGCGAGACCTCGCGCCAGAGATTCAGCTGGGAAAGATCGTTGAAGCCGCGGACCCGCTGATCGTAGCTGGGAATGGTGATCTGCGCGCGATCCTTCGACCATTCGGCATAGAGAACCGGGACCCGCCCGAAGTATCGCGCCAGCGCGAGCTCCTCGGGATCGGTCGTGCTAGCGAGGCTCGTCATCGCGCCGATCTCGCGGCCTTCCAGCCTCTCGATCAGCGCCTGGTTGCGATCCCAGCGCGCGAGCACCGCGCGCAGGTAGCTCAGGGCCGGCAGCCCGAGGCCGTCGGCCTCGCGGCCGTCCTTGCCGAAGCGCGCGCCTCCGAGCATGTGCCTCACACCCGGGCGGATCAGCTTCCGTACGTTCTCGAAGCTGTCGAGCTTCAGGCCCGTGCGTCGGATGACCGTCGGCGCGTCGATGGCGGCCACGAGCGCCTCGAGCCTGTCGAACGGAATGACCTGGCCGGGATGGCGGCGGGCCGCCTCCTCGAAGAACGACAGGACGTCCTCGACCAGGGCGAGTATCTTCTTCCGATCCTCGCCCTTGCGGAGGTCGGCGGCATTGTGAGCGATCTGCGCGCTCCGGAGATAGAAGCCCCAGAGCTTCGCGTGAAGCCGGAGAGTCTCGGGCCACTCGGTGGGCCCGATGGCCTGGGCGGTCGACGGCACCAGGATTCCCTTGAGGTTCTGGAAGAACGGGACCTGGCGGCGGATCGTCTTCACCACGTCGCTCGGCAGCGTTCCGTCGAGCTCGGCGACGAGGCCCTCGAGGCTAGCGAATGAGTACGGGTAGTTCGCCTGACGGAGGGCATCACCCAGCGCGCGGGCCTCGTCCTCGAGGATGGTCACGATCTCGTTGATCTGCACCTCCGTCTTCGCGCGCTGTCCATCGGCCGTGAGCGGCATGAACGGGCGGAGCCTGAGGCTCTTCTCGCGGAGGATCATGATCAGCTCGACGGCGCGTTCAAGCTCGCCGCGGGTGAGCGTGTCCGGGGCGCCGCCCAGAAGCGCGGTCTTCAGCTCCATCGCGCGGCTCATCAGTCCGTCGGGGATCCTGCTCGTCTTCAGGAAATGGTTCTCGAGGAACCGGCGAAGCTCGTCCGGGGAATAGATCTCCGCCTTGTCGCCGCGCGTGCGCTCCGCGAACAGTCGGATCGATTTCTCGGCGCAGCTCCACAGCGAGGCCATCTGAGCCTCGCTCGAGGTACCATTGAAGTAGTCGGCGAAGGTCTTGGAAGCGCCGCTCAGGCAC
>CAYZKI010000081.1:0-8336 GCA_964478745.1 uncultured Bacteriovoracaceae bacterium | reverse complement strand
CGACGTCCGCGGATTTCATCGTCATGCCCGACGAAGGGCCCTGCTCGCCGATGATCTTCCCGCAACCCGCGGCGGCGAATAGAGCGCCCGCGAGCGCGAAGCTTGCCGCGAGGGGATTCCTAGAAAACATAGGAAACCCCCGCTTGGATCCGGTCGTTGCCGCGGTAGAGGCTGATCAGGTCGTTGCTTCCCGGCCCGGAAAGAGGAGATCCCGAGACCAGAAGGTCGCCGCCGAGCGTGGCAAGCCAGTGGCGCTCGAAGCGGAACGCGAGCTCAGCCGAGAGGATCACGCCCGGATGGGTGAAATCGTAGAGCACCCGCGAGCTCGTCGAGAGCGCGTTCGTCAGCTGGTCGCGTTTGGTGACGGCCGCCGCGACCTGGTACGGGTAGCGGTACTCGAACGCGCTCGAGCTGCCGTCGGCGTCCTTCCCTCCGTCGGGAGCGTTGCCGCCGAACTGGGCGATCACGCTTCCGACCAGTCGCTGGCGCTTGAGCTCGCCGGTCAGCGCGAAGGCCTGGCTCGGGGCGAGTCGCTGATAGGTCAGCTCGGGAGAGAGGCTTTCCCCGACCGGGAAGTCGACCAGGCTCGAAAGCGTGAGCGCCGCCTCGGAGGTCTCGTAACCGAGATCGCCCGAGATCGCGTGGTGGTAGCTCGTGCGCGGATGCAAATCGACCTGCACCTGACCGGAGCCGAGATTCAGCAGTCCGTCGTAGGCGAGCAGTGCCTGGTTCATCGGCTTGTAGGCATAACCTACCGAGGAGAAAAATCCCTGCTTCCGGCCGAGACGCGCGCGCATCGAGAGGCCCGGCTTCAAGAGAAGGTCCGAATAGCTCGGCATGCGCAGGTTGTACGAGACGCGAGTGTCCGCGCCGAGCACGTTGATGCGCGGCGGGGGCGTGCGGGCGAAGGGAGACGCCGAAAGCCACTGGTCGCCGCGAAGCTCCATCGGCGAGCCGCGCTCGGGGATCACGCCGGGCGAGCCCAGGATCTCGAGCTCGAAGCCCGGAGCCTCGTAGGTGAGAAACAGCCCGGTCAGGCCGACGCGCTCGGGGTTCAGGATGTCCCAGCGGTAGCGGGGCTCCCAGATCCCCAGCTGCCACTGGCGATCGAGTTTGCTCCAGTCGGAGCGCTTGCGTCCCAGATGAAGCTGGAACGGCATCGAGCCCTTGGCCGTCGACGCGTAGATCTCAGGCAGCTCGAAGCCGATCAGGGGATTCGAGGGTTGCTGGAAAATCAGTCCTGCCTGTGCGCTCGCCTTGAACTCGAGGCTCTTGCCCTGGTCGGCGAACGACCCCAGGGCCAGCGCGGAGTGGTACCAGCTCTGGCTGTAACCGGTGCTTTGCCAGCCGATGGACCCGGAGCTTGTGGCGTGGGCAAGCGAGGGCGCGAGAGCAAGAATGGAAACCCAGGTTCCCACTCCTCTCAGCCGAGATGCGAAATCGTGTTGCGTGACCCGTGAACCACAATAGAACAACGCGGGGCCCTCCAAGTAGGCGAATTTATACCGCACTGTGTCATTATGGACAACAGAAATATATGTCTGTAATTGTCAGGTATTAAATGAATTGAGTTCAGCGGAAATAAACTAACTTAGTAGAATCAGCGCTTCCGCTTCTTCACGGAGAGGGTGAGCTCGAACTCGGCGACAGACTCCGAACCCAGCTTGGAGGGCACGGTGGCAACCACGCGGACCGGGCATTCCTCGCGCTCCCCGGTCTTGCGGGCGCGCTCGACGAGGGCGGCGATGTCCTTGCCGGCGTCGCAGCGGAAATGGGTGTTCCCTTCCGCGCGCTTGAGGAAGCTCGCCTTGAAATCCTTGAAGACCATGTCCATCCCGGCCTGCTGGGCGAGCTTCATGGCGATCAAACCCCCCGCCACGTCCGCTCCGGCGGAAAGAACGCCGAAGTAAAGCGAGTTCAGATGGTTCTTGGTGCGCCGGTTGAGCGGGATCTCCACGACGCAATGGTCGTCGGTCAGCTCGAGGACGGTGGGGCGGATGAAATAGAGCAGAGGAACGTTGAAGTACCCGAACGCACGCACATACAGCGTGTTTCGGGTCTTTTCAGGAAGCAATTGGGCGAGCCGGTTTGCCGCCGGCTCGCCCAATTTGAACAACCGATCGACGCTTTCGCGGATCACGGTTTACCCGTTACTTCTTGCGGCTCTTCTTCTTGCGGAAGGCTGACTTCTTGTCGTTCGAGCGCTTCGAACGGGCGTCGAAGTAAGCCTTGGCGAATTCCTTGTCCGCGCGCAGCTTGACGTCGCGCTTCTTGTTGCCTGCGCGGCGAGCACGGCGGCGCTCGGCGCGATGCTTGATGAGCTGAGCGCCGGTCAGCTTGGCCTTCGGTGCTTTAGCGGCAGTAGTTTCGGTTTCAGCCATTTTTTGGTCTCCTAATTCCCAATAAAATTGAGCCTTACACGTAGCACATCTGTAAGAATGGTCAAAGGCAATGCCTGTGAACGACCCCCTGGACCAGCCTGCAGACTCACCCCCCGACTCGGACGCCCCGAATGGAGACGACGGGATCGTCGGCTTCGGCGGAAACCTCGAGCCCGATACCCTGATCGAAGCCTACGCGAGCGGAGTGTTCCCGTGGCCGATCGAAGGCCTGCCCCTGCCCTGGTTTTGCCCGGATCCCCGGGCCATCCTCGAGTTCTCGGACCTGCACATCCCCCGAAGCCTGGCCAGGGAGCGCCGGCGGACGAAGCTCCGCTTCACCATCGACCGCGCCTTTCCGCAGGTGATCCGCCATTGCGCGAAGGTTCCCCGCCCGGGGCAGCCCGGAACCTGGATCACGCCTGCCATGGTCAAAGCCTACATCCGCCTGCATGAGCTCAGGCACGCCCACAGCGTCGAGGCCTGGAGCGACGGGAAGAACGGGGAGCGCCTGGTCGGGGGCATCTACGGAGTCGACGCCGGCGGGACGTTCGCCGGTGAAAGCATGTTCCACCTCGAGCCCCACGCCTCGAAGCTCGCGCTTCTTCACCTGATCGACCACCTCAAGGCGCGCGGAGCCGGCTGGATCGACATCCAGATGCTCACGCCTCACCTCGAGGCGCTCGGCGCGAAGGAGATCAGTCGTGCCGAGTTTCTGAGGAAACTGTCTCGCGCCCAGCGGGAGGCGAAGACGCGGGGTCTTGTCCTGTTTGATCCGAAGGCTTGATGTCGAAGAGGACTTCCTCGCCGCCTTCGGCCATGTAAGCGCGGACCTCGCCGCCGTTCTCGAGCCTGCCGAAGAGGATCTCCTCGGCCAGCGGCTTCTTCAGCTTGTCCTGGATCAGCCGCGCGAGCGGGCGCGCGCCCATGAGGCGGTCGTACCCCTTGTGCGCGAGCCACTCGCGGACATCGGCGCCCACCTCGATCTCGACCCGCTTCGCGAGAAGCTGGCTCTCGAGCTCGAGCAGGTGCTTGCCGACCACCTGGCCGACGGTCAGCGGGTCGAGCGGGTTGAAGTACACGATCGCGTCGAGGCGGTTGCGGAACTCGGGCGTGAAGGTCTGCTCGACGGCCTTCGCCGCGGCGGAGCTCCCTCCCTGCTGCGAGCCGATGCCGAGCGATCTGCGCTCGAGGTCGCGTGAGCCGACGTTCGAGGTCATGATCAGGATCGCATTGCGGAAATCCGCCTTGCGGCCGTTGTTGTCGGTCAGCGTCCCGTGGTCCATGACTTGGAGAAGGATGTTCCAGATCTCCGGGTGCGCCTTCTCGATCTCGTCGAGGAGCACGACCGAGTGGGGGTTCTTGAGGATCTGATCCGTGAGCAGCCCCGCCTGGTCGAAGCCGACGTAGCCCGGAGGGGCGCCGATCAGGCGCGAGACCGTGTGGCGCTCGCCGTATTCGCTCATGTCGTAGCGCAGGAACGGGACGCCCAGGCAATGCGCGAGCTGCTTCGAGAGCTCGGTCTTGCCGACGCCTGTCGGGCCGCAGAACAGGAAGGATCCGACCGGGCGGTCGCCCGAGCGCAGGCCGGAGCGGGCGAGCCGGATCGAGGTGACCAGCGCGTCGACCGCGGCGTTCTGTCCGAAGATCGTCAATTTCAAATCCCGCTCGAGATTCTTCAGCCTGTCCTTCTGGCTGGTGCTGACCGAGCGCGCCGGAATGCGCGCGATCTGCGCGATGATCTCCTCGATCTCCGGCGTATCGAGGGACTCCGGAGCCAGCTGGCCCCCGTCGGTCTTCGCCTTGGTCTGCGCCGAGCGCCTGAGCCTGGCCTTCGCGCCCGCCTCGTCGATCACGTCGATGGCCTTGTCCGGCAGGAAACGATCCGTGAGATGCTTGGTCGAAAGCTCGGCCGCCGTGCGGATCGCGTCCGGCGTGTAGATGATGCCGTGGTGCTGCTCGAAGCGCGCCTTGAGGCCGTTCAGGATCTGGACGGTCTCGTCGATCGTGGGCTCCACGACGTCGATCTTCTGGAAACGGCGCGCGAGCGCGTGGTCCTTTTCGAAAACGTTGCGGTACTCCGCGTAGGTGGTCGAGCCGATGCAACGGAGCTCGCCTTGCGAAAGAAGGGGCTTCAGGAGATTGGCCGCGTCGAGCGCGCCGCCGCTCACGGCGCCCGCGCCGATGATCGTGTGGATCTCGTCGATGAGGAGGATCGGGAGCTCGCCCTTCTCGCGCTTGCTCTCGAGGGCGCGGATCACCCGCTTCAGCCTCTGCTCGAAATCCCCACGGAATTTCGTGCCCGCGAGCAGCGAGCCCATGTCGAGGGAGTAGACGACCCCGTCCTTGAGAAGATCGGGAACCTGGTCCTCGACGATCCGGAGGGCGAGCCCCTCGGCGATGGCGGTCTTGCCCACGCCGGCCTCGCCCACGAGCAGCGGGTTGTTCTTCCTGCGACGGCAGAGAGTCTGGATCACGCGCTCGAGCTCGACCGCGCGGCCCACGAGGGGATCGAGCTTCCCCTGTTTCGCCTTCCGGTTGAGGTTGACGGTGAACTGGCTGAGAGCGTCTTCGGCGTTTCCGCCCCCGCCCGCGCCTTCGTGCGTGCGCCCGGCGGACCTTCCCGGAGCCTGCCTCCTCGGATTCGAGCGAGACCGCTTCTGCGACTCCTCATCGGCCTCGTCGGAGCCCGAGCCGTCGCCGTCGGCTCCGCCGAAAGAGCCTCCATCCGTCTCGTCGCCCGGCTCGCCGTCCTCGCCGGCGGAATCCTCGGCGTCCGTGCCCGACTCCGCGTCGCGGGAATCGGCTTTGCGGATGTTGTGGCTGAGGTAATTGAGCACGTCGAGGCGCTCGACGCCCTCGCGGATCAGTAGATACAGCGCGTGGGAGTCCTTGGCCTGGAACATCGCCACGAGAAGATCCGTCGGCTGAATCTCGTCCTTGCCGGCGGACTGAACCTGGAAGAGCGCCCTCTGGATCAGGCGCTGGATGCTGAGTGTGGCCACCGGATGATCGCCGGGCTCGCCCTCGGGATTCTCGTTCCCCTCGGGGGTCTTCGACGCGGCCTTCGGGACCTCGTTGGCAAGATAGGTCTCGAGCGCCTTGCGCAGGCTTCCCGGGTCGGCGCCGCATGCACGCACCGTGTTGGCGACGCTGGGGTCAGCGAGAAGGCTCCAAAGCACGTGCTCGAGCGTGAAGTACTCGTGACCGAACTCCACGGCGTAGCGGACTGCGCGATTCAATACGGCTTCGGCTTTACGTCCGATCATGACGCTTTAGATGTCGCACATTTCGGGCCTGAGTGTCTATCTGGGGTGCGCCAAGCTATCAGCGGATTGCTTCGATGTCGCAGCGAAGCGGAAAGCCGCGAGATTGAGCGAGCTGCTCAACTTGCACGACCTTCGTCTCGGCGATATCGCGGCTGTAGATCCCGGCGACGCCGCGCCCTTCGTTGTGCACCTTGAGCATGATCTGCATGGCCTGCTCCTCGCTTTTCCCGAAAAAGCGCTTGAGCACCTCCACGACGAACTCCATGGTCGTGTAGTCATCGTTCAGCAGAAGCACCGCGTATTGAGGCGGCTTCTGAACCTTGGGCTTGGCGGTCTCGACGGCTACGGAGCCCGAGTCCGCGTCGTCGTGATCCTGATCATCATGATCCGATGCCATGCCATCCAATATACCACGTTGTCCGGGTTCCCTTGACGCTCGTTGCTTTTGCACCTAGGCTCGGGGCGAAGAAAGGGCCGACCCCCATGCCTCCCGAAAACGCGCTCAAGCGACAACTCGAGAATACCCGCTTCGACCGCGCGCTGGAGGTCGCCGAGAGCCTCGCCGAGCACCGCGCTCTCCTGACGACCATGGAGCTCGAGCGGCTGAACAACATCCTGATCGGGAACAAGGACGATCACGATCCCTGGCGCCAGGAAGCCGTCACGATCACCCTTCCATCAGGCAAGACCGAGGAGCTCGCGCTGATCGCGGACCCCAAGATCACGGCGCGCGACCGCCTTCACCGGGCGACCGAGCTCGCGGAGTCCGGGGCTGCGCTCGATGCGGCGCTCGACATCTACGTCGGGCTCGTGCTCGCCCACCCCTTCCAGGACGCGAACCGCCGGACGGCCGTAACGGCCGCCCACTACTTCCTGAAACGATACGGGATCCCGCTTTCCGCCCGCTCCATCCATGACCTGGGGCTGCCCGACATGCGGCAGCCAGGGGAAGTCGAGCGCCTTCGGGACACGGTGAGACAAATGGTCCTCTTCGCCGAAAAGCGCGGCGGGGCCTGAGAGTCTCCGACCGTCTGACCCCGCCTCTCCGGTGCCGTAGCGCGCGCCAGTGCCGCTTTGCGCCCTTCCAACCGGCCTTTAGGCCGCCCGCCGCCGGCATACCCGTTGCACAATGGCCGCCCGAATCGCGCAATCCCCCTGCGTAACCCTGATTTCCTAGAGGAGAGTTTATGAAAACCACCCGATTCCTGATGGCCGCCGCGATGGCCGTGAGCTTCGTCGGCTGCGACGACATCAAAGGCACCCTGAACGTCCAGCAACAACTGACCCTGAAGGACGAGAAAGGAAAGCTCGTCGTCCTCCAGCCCGGGGCCTTCGAAGCCGCTTTCGACTTAGATGAGGACGAGAACGAGCGCGAGCTCGAGATCAAGGTCAAGGATGCCCGCGGCAAGAAGCATGAAGCCGACCTCCCGATCCCGACGTCGGTCGCGATTCCCCGCGTGGCCGGCTCCTTCGTGTTGACCGGCTCCCAGACCGGCCAGGCCTTCGATCTCCAAGGCGAGATCCAGACGGACGAGCGCAACTCGGGCCCGATCGACACGACCGAGAGCTGCACTTACACCGAGCCGGTTCGCCGCTGCTGGACCGAAGAGTTCGTCGGCCGCGACGGACGCAAGCGCCGCGAACGCCGCTGCGAGTGGGTGAACGAAACCCGCTGGGGCATGCGTGAAGTCACGTACCACACGGTCACCACGACGGTTCGCGGCACGGCCGAGTTCGTCGATGCGAACGTCGGCGTGATCGCGACCTTCCAGGGCAGCAACTCGCACTCGATCCGTTACAACGACTACGTCGGCCGCTGCCGCTGAGCTCCGCTCAAGGCGAAAGCTGAAATGAAAACGCCGTTCCCCGGCCCGCTCTGACGGGAAGAGGAACGGCGTTTTTCATTTCGGGCCACCCCGATCACTGAGTGACGCAGGACTTCTTCACGGCCGCGTTGGCCGAGGCGAGCTCATCGAGCACCTCGTCTGCCGAGACCAGGATCGCGTCTTTCGCTTCCTGCGTATTGCCGAGGTCGCGATACATCACGAAAAGCTCGCCGAGCTTCATGCGGAGAGACTCGAGTCTCTCGACCTCGCTCTTGCACTCGGCCGAAGCCCAAGCCGCCGGCGCGGACAGCGCTCCGAGGCCCAAAGAAAGAACAACCGCCAAAGTCTTCATGAAAAGCCTCCAGGCAGAGAGCTCCCCGGGGGGCTGTTTCTGCGCGGGCTTTATATGATTTCAGACTATAATTGTCAACTATTTGCCACCCATGCTTAGTGGGTGAGTTTCTTGTACTTCACGCGGTGAGGCTGGATGGCCTCGGGGCCGAGGCGCTTCTTCTTGTCCTCTTCATAGTCCTGGAAGTTGCCCTCGAACATCACGACCTTCGAGTCGCCCTCGAACGCCATGATGTGCGTGCAGATGCGGTCGAGGAACCAGCGGTCGTGGCTGATGACGAGCGCGCAGCCCGTGAAGGCCAGGAGCGCATCCTCGAGGGCGCGCAGCGTGTTCACGTCGAGGTCGTTCGTCGGCTCGTCGAGGAGCAGGACGTTTCCGCCGGCCTTGAGGAGCTTCGCCATGTGCACGCGGTTGCGCTCGCCGCCCGAGAGCATCGAGAGCTTCTTCTGCTGGTCGGGGCCGGCGAAGTTGAAGCGCGCGCAGTAGGCGCGGGAGTTCACCTCGCGGTTGC
>CAYZKI010000080.1:9826-11239 GCA_964478745.1 uncultured Bacteriovoracaceae bacterium | reverse complement strand
ACGGTCACGCACTTCAGGTGGAAACGGGCCAGGTCGCGAGCCTTCACGAGCGTGTCGCGCACGCGCTGGGCCTCGAAGGCGGCGTTGGTGGTCTTCGAATCGTTGATGGAGTTCAACCCGATGAGCGTGGCGATGCCGAGGATGGAAACCACAACCATGAGCTCCACGAACGAAAAGCCGGACGGGTCGAGCAATGTACCCTTGGGCGTTTTCATTGAGAGACTTCCTCCGAAGGCAAGAAGCCCAATCCGTGGTGCTTCGACAGAACCGCAAAGAGCCAAACGAAGCTCTATAGAATCAAGAATAACGCGCAGCTCTGAGATTGTCAAACTACCCTAATATTGTTGGGTAAATTTAACAATTAACGGCGCGTCGTGCCGGTCTTCTTCAGGGGGGTCAGGTCGAGCTCGACCTTCTCGGTGCGGAGAGGGAGCACGATCTCACGGCTGCCGTGAGGGTTGGTGAGCTGAGTCTTCGCCTCCGGAGACGCGGCAGGGAGCTTGTCGCGCGTGATGTCGATCTCGGAGGTATAGGAACCCGCGATCCGCGGCACGTATCGCGCTCCTTTGAACGGAGGCGGAGTCGCGCCGGTGGGGACGCCGGGCTGCGTGATCTCCGGGAAGAGTTTTTCGTAAAGCTCCCGGTCGCTCGGGGCGATTTCAGCGATTTTCAGGCCGAAGCTGTGAGGAAGGCACCAGATGACCTTGGCCATCATGAAGATGCCCTCTTCCTCGTGATTGAATCCCCGAGGCTGCAGCTGGACGTTGACGTCGATCCCGGCGCGAATCGTGTTCGGCAGACGGGGAACGCGCACGCCCAGGCCGCCGCGGCTGATGTTCATGGTTTGCCCGAAATACTGCAAAGGCAGGGGAACGCCGACGAAACGGCTGGGAACTTCGATGGTCAGGAGATGCTCAACCCGAAGGCGCTGATTCAAGGCTTCCATGTATTTCTAAGATTCGTACACACTGTTAAATATGTCAAACAGTTTTACAAAGCTTGGAAATTATAAAACTAGTCATAAACCGGCAGCGGGCTCTCCGGCTGCACGGGGTGGGTCCTTTGAAAGCGCTGGACGTAGGAGGGGTCTTCGGTGCCCATCCACCGGTCCCAGAGGTTGACGTAAAGCCCGTAATTCCCTCGAAATTTCTCGTGATGAATCTGGTGGTGGGTCGCCGAGATCCAGTTCCTCCAGAAAGGGGCCGTCGCGAAAAAGCGGGGATAGAGCTCGTAGCCCGTGTGGTTGATGACCCCCGTAATTGTCATGAAAGTCAGAAGGACGAGGATCGCCGCCGGATGAGCCGGAATCACGAAGATGAGCGCGGGCAGGATGACGGCCTGGATGACGGCCTCGACCGGATGGAACGAGAACGACGCCCAGGGAGAAGGGTTCGTCGACTCGTGGTGCACGGC
>CAYZKI010000080.1:0-9816 GCA_964478745.1 uncultured Bacteriovoracaceae bacterium | reverse complement strand
ACGGCATGGAAGCGCCGGAACACGGCGGGCAGGTGCAGCCAGCGGTGCGTCCAGTAGAAGTAGGTTTCGTGCGCGAAGCCCAGGAGAAGGATGCTGAAGAGGAAGTACGGCCAGCCGTACTGATCGACGTCGAGATAGACGCGCGTGTATCCCGCGTGCCAGGCCCAGAGCGCGATGGCCCCCGAGACGCCGAAGATCGCGCACGTCGCGAGCGACCAGCGGAACTCCGACACGAGCACCTTTCGCGGCGGGAACTTCGGATTGATCCTCCGGTGCGCCCACGCGTCCTTCTTCCTGACCCAGCAAAGCCAGTACATCCCTCCGGCGAACGCGAGGTACCTCGCGAAGACGATCAGGGTGAGGATGACGGAAGTGATCGCGATGTAGGCCATCGATCCAGTTATTTCTCGACGAAGCTGAAAAAGCGAAACGTTTCCTTGAATGCCTTGAGATTCCTGGCGATCGGGAAAACCAGGATGACCTCGGTTCTCTTGCCCGGCTTCCACGCGAAAAGAAGGCTCTGCCCGGAGCTGAAGATCCCGTACAGGCCCAGGCCGGTGGCGGCCTCGGTCGCGAAAGCGCGCTTCTGGTAATCCTTCTGGATGAACGAGAGCACGCGGTTCTTGTCGATCGAGCCGAAGGAGTCGGCCACGCTGAGCGCCAGCAGATCGTCGGTGGCGCCCATCTCGACGGTGACCTGCTCGCGCTCGCCGAGCTCGAAATCGCTGTCGCGTTTGAGCTTCGCGCGGTGGTGGGCGCCGCTGTCGTCCACGGGGGCCGAGAAAATCGCGTTCATCAGAAGCTCGTCGCAGCTCTGCGCGAGCATCGTCGCCAGGCGAGGGTGGCCGCCGAGCTTGAGGAAGACGCTCTCGACGGCTTCGACCGCCGCCTTCCTCTGGGTCGATCGCTTGAGCGTGATCTTGCGGACGCTCGTGCCCTCGGGCAGGTACTGCGCGACCCCGAACGGATCGGGGATCATGGAAGCCATCGCGACGCGGGCGTAGATCTTCGGTGAAGGTTCGGCGTAGCGGCGGAACAGATGGTGATTGAACGCCGGCACGGTGGAGAGATACGGCGTCTCGCTGAGGGGCTTGTCGCTGATCGCGATCACGCGGTCCGGGCGGATCGAGCGCTTGAGCTCCACGCCGACGGCGCCCGCGTACATGGGGTCCCGGGGGTTGTCCGCGTGCGGATGATCGACGTCCCAGAGCACCAGGGTGTTCGGGTTCTCGAGGATGAACTGCTGGATGGCCTCGACGGTCAGGGCCTGCTTGAAGACGAGTCCCTGGCTCGAGGCGAGGTTCCGCGCGAAGCTCAGGTCCTCGGGCCGGTTGGTGATCGCGAGCAGGAGAGCAGGCATGTTGCCTTTCCAGTCTAACGATTCGCGTCTAGAATGGAAACGTGCTGACCGCCAAACGGGTCGAAAGCGCCAAAGGGGTCCTGATCCACCTCGAAGGCAACATCGACGAGACCACGGATTTCAACCAGCTCATCGGCCCCCTGCCTCCCGTGCTCGGGGTGCATTGCGGAGGGGTGAACCGCATGAACTCGGTGGGTATCCTGGGCTGGCTCAAGTACTTCGGCCAGGCGCAGAGCCAGGGAACGAAGCTGTTCTTCGTCGAGTGTTCCCCGGCGGTGGTCGTGCAGATCAACGCCATCTCGAACTTCCTGTGCGGCGGCTTCGTCCACTCCATCCAGCTCGGGTACACCTGTGGTTCCTGCGGTAGCCACTTCACCGAAAACCGCCGCGTGGACGAGCTGAAGAAGGCGGGTACGGCGGAAATTCCTGATCGTCCTTGTCCGAAGTGTGGCGCCTCTGCGCCTTTCGACGATCTTCCCGACGAGTATTTCCTGTTTCTTAAACGTTCTTGAGATTACCCAGCTAACGCAGCTTGACAGCGCTGAGTGTCAGGGCTATTCGGCCCCACGTGACACGGGGAAATCGGGGACTTCGTTGGCAGGGGATCGTTGCAGCTTGGGTTCTCGCGCAGGTCGCGAGCGGATTCGGCGCGCCGCAGGCGCGGGCCGAATGGAGCCATCGCGCACGGGCCGAGGTCTCGGCCGTCGCGAGCCGGCCCGCTCCCGTCGCGTTCGAGACGGGGAACCACGCGACCGTCTGGGGCGCCGTTCGCGCTTACAATTACAAGATTCCCGGAGTGAAGCGCCCGCACGCGGATGAGATCCGCGTGAAGCTCGCGAGCGGCGGCGAGATCCCGGCCGTGCTGGGAACGCAGACGGTGCTCGGCATCATCCGCAAGGCCCCGCTCGCGATCGTCGTGCCGGGCATGTTCGGCAACCCGATGGACGCGCTCGCGGCGCGTTGGGTGTCGCGGTACAAGGATCAGGGATACCACGTCGTCTCGCTCGCGAATCCGTGGTCGGACGAGTATCAGAAGGTCGGCCCCGTCCACGAGCTCGGCTCGATCGAGAAGGAAGCCGCGCTCATTCTCGAGGCGATCCGGACGGTTCGGAAGACCCTGGCGCCGTGGACCCAGGGCCCGGTGCACGTGACCGGCGAGAGTTACGGCGGATTGCTCGCGGCGGCCGCGTTTTCCCTGCAGGAGAAGCAGTTTCGCGAGAAGGGATGGGCGCGCCCCATCACCGGCGACGTGACGATCCTCGGCCCCCCGTATGAGCTCTCGATCGGAGTCGAGCGCTTCGACCGGATGTTCATCTCCGCGTGGCGCGCGGAAGACTCCGGCGCCTGCGACATCGATCTGCTCGACGAGCTCAAGCTGTCGCTTTCGGCGAACCTCCACAAGGACCGGCGCGTCCTTCCCGTGGGCTCGCGCGGCTGCGCCGATTACCTGATCGCCCGCCGCTTCCACGAGGGAGTGCAGAAGGCGGCGAAGATCATCGAGACCCGCAGCGGCCGCAACGGCCCGGTGCCGGCGCGAATGCGCCCGATCGACTTCCTCAAGGCTTATGCCCCGGGCAATCATTCGCGCTTGGGGAAGACCCTCGAGGGCAGGCTCGATTACTGGGTCTGCTCGGTGCCGGCCGCGGAGCGCAGGCAGCTTCGCATGCTCGCCGCCGAGGACGACTTCCTGACCGTCGGCATGAGCCCGAGCTTCCAGGACATCGTCGCGCGCGGATGCCCCGACGGCACGGCGTTCATGGACTCGCTCTTTCTTCCGTGGGGCGGCCACCTGGGCTTCGAGGGCCAGGAGTGGTTCTCGAAGTTCGTGAAGCGCCACTTCTGACGATAACGCGGAGCACCTAAAGAGTTTCTTCACGCTCTTTTTGTTGCGCGGGCTTTTTCGCGCGGCTAGAAGCGCGGTGACACTCCCGTTATGTATAAGCCGGGAACACGGCCCGGCGTTTCTACCAGGCACCTTGCGGCTCGAACGCACAATGCCTGACTACAAGGCGGCTCATGCAATCCCTCATTTCGTTCGTTCTTCTCTTCTCCTTCGTTCAACCCTCCGCGTTCGCTGCTCCTGACCTGAACTCGGTTTACCGCCAGCTGAAGGACAGCGGCGAGGACTACGAGATCACGGGCGCGGTCTGCGAGCAGGTCGCGCGCCTCGAGCTCGCGCGCAAGTATCCGGCTCCGGGCTACGAGGTGCTCACGGGCATCGCTTACGCCGACAACCGCCGCACGATCGGCGAGCTCGACGTGGTCGTGTTCCGCGGGTCCGACGACTCGGCCGTCCTGATCGCCGAAGTCAAATGCTGGCAGAACATGAGGGGCGGCAACAAGAAAGCCAAGGAGCAGCGCGCGCGCTTCCAGACCACCATGGCACAGAACGCCTCCGTCGACTTCTTCCTGGTGAACGAGCGCCACGTGAAGTTCAAGCGCACCCAGTTCACGGGCCAGCCGAAGTTCATCTCGATCGCGCAGGAAGGCGCCGAGGCGGCGGGCTTCGAGGCCAGCCTCCCGTACACGCTGGACGAGCTCATGCGCCTCCGCAGGATGCTCATGGACTGCCAGGGCCGCGGCGAGTGCCGCCGCCCGAACTGACGGCGTCCAATACCGGGCTTTCGAACCCGGCGCGGTTCACGTACGCTTGAAGCTGGATGAGATTCCTCAGCTTCACGGTCGTCACCACGCTTCTGCTAACCTACCTCGCCATCCGCGTCGCGCAGCTCGCGCGCGCCGAGGGATGGGCGCGGTGGGCGATCTACCTGGGCGTCGCCCTCGTCTTCGTCGCGGGCATCGGCGCGCAGATTCTCTACCGCGAGCGCGCGATCCCGCCCGAGGCGGGCGGGATGAACCTCGTGAACCTCGTCTCCTTCACCGGGATCGGGTTCCTCGTCACGATCGCCCTGATCCTCATCCCGGTGGATGTGGCCACCCTCCTTTATAAGGTCGCGATGAAGGGCGCCGAGAGGCTCACGAGCTTCGAGCGGCGCGAGCTGATCGGCGAAGGGGTGGTCCGCGGGGCCGAGCTCGCGCTGCTCGGGGGCGCGGCCCTGGCGTCCCTGACGGGCCTCGCTTCGGCGCGCACGGGCCCGAAGGTCAAGGAGGTGCGCGTGCCGCTCGGGCGCGCGCTCGGGACGTCCGGACGCGAGCTCCGTATCGCGCAGATCAGCGACCTTCACGTCGGGCCCACCATTCTCGAGGACTACGTCGAATCGGTGGTCGAGCGCACGAACGCCCTCAATCCCGACCTGATCGCGCTCACGGGCGACATGGTGGACGGGACGTGGGAGCAGCTCGAAAGGCACGTTGCCCCGCTTTCGAAGCTCAAGGCGCCGCTCGGCGTCTTCTACGTCTCGGGAAACCACGAGTACTACTGGGGCGGGGAGCGGTGGATCGAGCGCTTCGCCCGGATGGGCATGACGGTGCTCGAGAACGAGAATCGCGTGGTCGACTTCCACGGCGCGCGGATCCAGATCGCCGGCGTGCCCGATCCGGCGGGCGAGCGCTTCTTCGAGAGGCACCGCTCGGATCCGGAAGCGGCCATGCTCTCGCCGGCTCCGCGGGAGGCGATCGATCTCAGGATCCTGCTCGCGCACCGGCCGGCCGCCTGCTTCGCTGCCGCGCGCGCGGGCTTCGACCTGCAGCTGTCGGGGCACACGCACGCGGGCCAGTTTTTCCCCTGGGCGTTCTACGTTCCGCTGGCGCATCCTTACTCGCGCGGGCTGAACCTCCACGAGAAGACCTGGGTGTACGTGAACGCGGGGACGGGTTACTGGGGCCCTCCCAACCGCTTCGGCGTGCCGTCGGAGATCACTCTCCTGCGAGTGAACGCATGAGCGTCGGCCGCGGCTGAGGCTGGGGCAGCCCCAGGAACGAGGCGAGCTTCGAGATGAAGTCCGTCCCGATCGCGTCGACGCCCGCTTCCTCGGCGGCCTTCCAGAAGTCGTGGGTTTCCGGCGCGTTCCAGAAACGCACGCGACGCTTCTTCTCGTGGATGGCGCGGACCATCGTCTTGAGGAGCAGCTTCTGCTGCTCGGGCATCGGCCCGCTGCCGGGCCAGCTGAAGTGGTCCGACCAGTTGAGCGAATACCAGGACCAGCGCGTGTCGCCGGGCGGGTCGCGGAAATCGTAGCGGTTGCTGTCGCGGCAGGCCCTGCGCTCCGCGAATCGCGAGACGTACTCGTTCTTGAGCTTTTCTTTCCCGCTCAGGATCACCGTGACGGGAGCGCTGCGGATGGCCTCGTCGGTGAAGGTGGTGAGCATCGGGTACCTGGAAAGGGTGGCGTGCAGGGTATCGAGCAGCCCCGGATCGTCTGCCTTGAGATCGAGCCAGAGATAGAAGGGCTTTCCGTCGCCGTGCACGGAACCCTGCGCGTCGACGCGCTTCTGGAGCGGGTCGAGGTAGAGTGCCTCGAGCTCGCCCCGGAAGACGAAACCCATGTGGGAGACGAGCAGCCGCCCGCCCACGAGCCAGATGTCGGCTTCGACGCTGTCGAAACGGTGGTTCAGGGCGTCGACGAGGGGCGTGCGGCCCGAGTAGTCGTTGTGCGAGTGGGCGATGAGGCGGGCGATCGCGGCCTGTCCGGCGTCGATGGCGTCGCGAAATCCCGCGTGGGCGGGGGAGACTGTCGAAAAAAGGCCGAGCAGGCCCAGCACCGCGGGGATACGCATAGGGTCTGAAGAATTATGCGGGATGCCGGCGAGGCGCGCCTAGAGGGAAAATCTTTCCTTCCGACAAATGGTTCAAGCGGCCCGCTTCGTGCAATTGATGCGCGCCGGTGAACTGGGCTGAGATCGACAAGACCATTCCCTGGATCCTTCTGGCCATGGCCGGCGCGCTCGGCGGCGCCTACGGCGCGCGCGCGCTCAGCCGGGGCCGCGTGCGCTTCGAGCGGGTCGAGAGGCAGGGCGCGAGCCTGCTCCTGAGCAAGTCGGTGATGGAGGCGGGGCACTGGGGCTCCGAGCCCGTCGCGCGGACCCTGATCGCGCTCGGCTGCACCGCGAACGGCATTACCCTGACGTCGGCGGCGCTCGGTGCCGTGGCCGGCGGGCTGATCGCGCGCGGATGGTTCGGCATCGGCGCGGGCGTCGCCACCGTGGCCGCGCTCCTGGACATGCTCGACGGCATGGTGGCGCGCGCGAGCGGCACCGCGTCCGCGGGAGGCAAGGTCCTCGACTCGGCACTCGATCGTTACGTCGAGTTCTTCTTCCTGGCCGGCGTCGCCGTTCACTTCAGGCACAGCGTGCCACTGCTCGCGCTGGCGCTCTTCGCGCTGCTCGGCTCCTTCATGGTGAGCTACGCTACCGCGCTCGCGGAGATCCAGAAGGTAAGCGTTTCGCGCGGCCTCATGCGTCGGCCCGAGCGCCTGGTCTGCCTTCTCGTCGGGGCGACGCTCACTCCGGCGCTAGGCGCTTCGTGGCCGATCCTCGGCGCGGTCGGCCTCGTCGCGATCGGCTCGAACGCGACCGCGTCGCTTCGCATCCGCGAGCTGGTTCTTCGCCTCAACCAGGACTAGGGTCGCCGGAAGGAAGATGAGCCCGGCGGCGATCGAGGCGAACTCCCCGACGATCGCCACGAGGCCGAAGCTCCGGAACGCCTGGTTCTGCGCCATCAGCAGCGACCCGTATCCTATGATCGTGCACGCGCTGCAGAGGGCGACAGCGCTCCCGGTCTGCCGGATCACCCGCAGGATCCGGGTTTTCCCCTCGAGATAGTAGCGCTGCACGACGTTGACCCCGTAGTCGACGCCGATCCCGAAGGCGATCGGCAGCGCGACGAAGTTCAGGAAGTTGATCTTCTGCCCGGAAAGCGTGATCCAGCCGATCAGCCAGGAGACGCCGAGCAGAAGGCTCGTCAGCGTCAGGGCGACCATGCCCCGGTTCCGGAAAAGCAGCGTCACGACGAGAGCCACGGAGATGAAGGCCAGAACGGTGGCTTTCGGTCCGTCCCGCTCGATCGAGGTGAGCAGATCTGCCGTGAGGGGAAGCGTCCCCGCGATGGGCGCTCCCTGGGCCGTCTCGTCGACGGCCCGCCTGAGCTCGGCGACGAAGCGGAAAAGGTTCTCGCGCTCGCGGATGGTCTGGCCGGAGGGCGGCTCGACGACGACGAGGCGCCCTTCCGAGCCGTTCCGCTCGCGGAACTTCCTGCGAAGCAGCTCGGGAAGCTCGCCTGCGCGGACCGGGCGCTGCGACTCGGGGCTGATCAGCGATTCGGCAAGGCGCTTTTGCGCGTCGGGAAGGAGGCTGATCTCGCGGGGCCCGAGAAGCCTCCGGAGGTCATGAAGGATTTCCCGCTTCGCGGCCTGCTGCTTCGGGACGAAGTCGTCGAGCGTCTGCACCGACGCGAATAGGGAACGGCTCCCCTCGGCGTCCTTCTTCTTCCGCAACTCGGCGGCTAGCTCCTGGGCTTTCGCTCGCGACGGCGCGAACACCACCACGGGCGTCAGGTAGCGCTTGAGGACCGCGTCGACCTTCCTCGCGTGGAAGCCCGAGCCCTTCTCGAGGCTTTCGCGGCTCCGGAGCTTCGAGAGGTCCGCCTCGATCAGGTCGGGGCTGATCCGAGTGAAGCCGACCAAGCTCAACAGGGTCGCGACCACGCCGAGGCCCAGGATCGATCTCGGGAAGCGGCCGATGAGGTTCACGATCCCACCCAGCCTGCTTTGGCGCGTGGGCGCGATCCAGGGCGGAAGCTCGCCCGGGCGCTTCGAGGGAAATCTCCGATCGATCACCTCCAGCAGGGGCGGGAGAAACAGGAACGCCGCCGCCCAGCACGTCACCATGCCGATCAGGCCGATGAGCCCGAACTGGCGGAAGCCGCGGAAGGCGGTCAGCATCAGCGAGCCGTAGGCCACGCCCGTGGCGAGAGCGGCGGTCCAGGTCGCGTGGAGCGTGGCTCGCGTGGCGATGGAGATCGCCTGCGCGTGATCCCGGTGGCTGCGGCGCTCCTCGAGATAGCGCGCGAGCAGGATGACGCCGTAGTTGATGCCGTTTCCGATGACGATGCTTCCCAGGAACGCCGAGTTCGCGTTCAGGCGGTCGACCAGGAAGTAGCAGATCCCGAACGTGGTGAGGGTGCCGATGAGAAGGCTGAAGAGCAGGGCGGCCACGCCCAGGCCGCTGCGGAAGTAGAGGTAGATCACGAGCGTCACGAACAGCATGACGATGGCCGTGGAGGTGGCGACGTCCTCGAAGAGCGCGGCCTGCTCCTCGATCATGTTCTGGGCCCCGCCCGAGAAGTTGACCCGGAGATCGGGCGCGTACGAGGCGGGCTTCATTCCGGCGATGACGTCGTCGACGTGCCTCCTCAGCTTCTGCGCCGCGACGAGCGCCAGGGGCCCGGCTGGCAGGTTGAGCAGGACAAGGCGTATCTTCTGGTCCTGCGAGGCGTAGTAGCCGTCGGGGAACCTGGCGTAGGCGCTGATGCTGCTTCCCATCCTCCGCACGAAGCGCTCGAGATCGACGCGGGGTTCGGGAAGCTCGACTTCGTCGAAGATGTGCAAGGGGTTGTAGAGCTCCCGCTCGTACTCGAAGCGCCTGTCGATCTGGTCGCGGAGCCTCCTGAGATCCTCGAGCTCCATGTAGAGCCCCATGCGCTTGCGGAAGAAATCGAGCTCGTTCGTGATCTTGTGCTCGAGCCCCGAGTACAGGCCCTCCGGGGCCCGCTTCATCCTCCGGGCGAACTCGTCGACGAAGCGCCGGCTCGCCTTCGTGTCCTCCGACTCGACGATCACGACGAGGCTCTCCATCGACGCGAGCCGTTGGGACGCCGCTTGCAGGTCGAGCACGCTGGGCGAATCGGCCGGGAGCAGCTGTTCCAGGTCGGGCCTGAGCGTCTGGTAGAGCTGCGCGGAGAAGTATCCGCCCGCGAGTGTGAGCGCCACGCCCAGCGTCAGGAGAAACTTGGTGAGCACGGCATCAACGACTTGCAGGCGAGAAGCCAGCGGGAAGCGCATCGCGCATCTCGTCCTTCCGTTCGCGCTGACCGGTCTCGCGTACCGGGCGCAGGGCTGGCTCGCGGAGCGCTTCCGGGCCCCGGTGCGCGTGGGCGAGATCTACGATCTCGAGCGCTCCCTCTTTGGAATTCGCACGGGGCATGGCGTCCTTACGCCCAACGAGTGGATGGCGGAGCGCACTCATGTCGCGCTCGACCTCGTGCTCGGAGCGGCCTACCTCCTGTTCATCCCGGCGTTCTTCGGCTTCTGCGCCTACTACCTCTTCGCATGCCGGGATCCGGAGACCCGGCGCAAGGCGCCCAGGCTCGCGTGGTCGTTCCTGTGCGTGAACGTGCTGGGGTACGCGACCTACCTGGTCATCCCCGCCGCGCCGCCCTGGTACTTCGAGAAGTACGGAGCCGGCCCGGCGCTGCTCGACGCGCCTGCGTCGCCGGCGGGAGCGGCGCGCTTCGACGAGCATCTTGGGGTCCGGTGGTTCGAGGCGATGTATTCGGGCTC
>CAYZKI010000079.1:0-11281 GCA_964478745.1 uncultured Bacteriovoracaceae bacterium | reverse complement strand
GCGTGGGCCTCTTCGATTATCCCGTGCTAATGGCCGCCGACATCCTGCTCTACCAGACGGATCTCGTCCCGGTCGGCGAGGACCAGAAGCAGCACATCGAGCTCGCGCGCGACGTCGCGATCCGCATGAACAACCTGTACAAGGGCAAGCACGGCGATCTGTTCCGCGTGCCTGAGCCCTCGATCCCTCAAGTCGGGGCCCGCATCATGAGCCTGCAGAACCCGACGGCCAAGATGGCGAAGTCCGACGCCGACGCGAACGCCTCGGTTTATCTCGACGACACGGACGACCAGATCATGAAGAAGATCAAGCGCGCCGTGACCGACTCGGGAAGCGAGATCACCTTCGAGGACTCCAAGCCCGGCGTGAAGAACCTCCTCACCATCCAGTCCGCGATCACCGGCAAGGCCATCCCCGAGCTCGTCGCCTCCTACGCCGGGAAGCAGTACGGGCATCTCAAGGTCGAGACGGCCGAGATCGTCGTCCAGGCGATCCGTCCGATCCGCGAGGAGACCCAGAGGCTCCTGAAGGAAAGTGGTTACCTGGAGGAACTCCTCAGGCGTGGCGCGGAAAAGGCTTCGGAACGCGCTGAAAAGACGCTGAAACGCGTCTTTGACGCCGTCGGGTTCATCCCGTCCTCGCGCCGTTCCTGAACCCTCTCCGGATCCGAGCGGGTTGACGCACCGCGTACACAAAGGGTATCTGGCGACCATGAAGTCGCTTCTTCGCAGTCTGTCCTTTCCGCTTTTCCTGATCGTGGGCCTCGGCGCCTCGGCGGTCGCCCTCGAGAACGGCGCCCCCCGCCTGACGATCATCCTTCCGCTGATCGTGATCACGCTGCTCTACAACCTGGCGGTCGAAGGCCTGATCCCGCACCGGCTCACCCTTCCCTCGCGCCCGTACTCGCGCGACACCCTCTTCACCGTGTTCAACATCTTCGTCACGGCGAAGTACGGCGAGCTGCTGCTCGTCGCGCTGCTCGCGCCGCTCGCCGAGAAGTACCTCGCCGGCAAGACGGTCTTCGATACCGCTTCGCTCGGCCCGCTGTGGCTCCAGGCCGCGGGCGCGATGCTCCTGAACGAGCTCATCCGTTACTGGGCCCACTTCGCCCAGCACAAGATCCCGGCGCTCTGGAAGTTCCACGCCATCCATCACAGCGTCGGCGAGATCT
Source organism: uncultured Bacteriovoracaceae bacterium (assembly GCA_964478745.1). GTDB lineage: Bacteria > Bdellovibrionota > UBA1018 > UBA1018 > UBA1018 > CAYZKI01. Next base: position 10,110 of record CAYZKI010000079.1, on the reverse strand, counting down.
ACTCGCTGAACACTTTCTACTCGCACCCGCTCGACTACTTCATCCGGAACTCCACCGCCTGGCCGGTCATCTTCCTGCTCGGCTTCAGCCCGGACGCCGTGCTGCTCGCCACGGCCTTCGTGACCATCGGGGGCGTCTTCTCGCACTCGCGGGCGGACCTGAACCATGGCTGGCTCAACTACGTGTTCTCGACGAACCAGCTTCACCGCTGGCACCATTCCGTCGAGATCAACGAGTCCGACCGGAACTTCGGGGTCTGCATCTGCCTGTGGGACCTGGTTTTCGGGACGCACTATCTCCCGAAGGATCGCGAGGTCCCCGCCGCTACCGGCCTCCATGCCGAGCATCCGGCCGTGCCCCGGTCCTTTCCCCAGGTGCTCGCGTTCCCGGTCGTAGCCCCGCGCGCCTGAACTTTGCGCGAAACAGCGGAAATACAGCCTCGGCTTGAGTGTTTCCCAATGGGATTCAGTTTGTATACCAAATCCTTGTATTTTGTGACGCGACGAGTATATTGCGCGCCATGCAACCGACCTGCAGCGCCCTCCTGCGCGAAGCCTATCTCGAGCGAACCCGCCGCAGCCCGCGGTACTCGCTTCGCGCCTTCGCCCGCGACCTGGGAATCTCCCCGGGAGGCCTGCACAAGATCCTGAACGGCCTGAAGTCCCTTTCCATCGCGCGCGCCGGAGAGCTCGCGCGCAAGCTCAGGCTCGAGGGCCCCGAGTACGAGAAGTTCGTCCTAGCCGCCCAGCTCGAGAAGGCCCGGGACCCCGCGCACCGCGAGATATTGATGTCGCGCTACCGCGTGCTCGAGCCCGAGTCCGTGCACACCGACCTGACGATCGACCAGTTCCGGATCATCTCCGAGTGGTACCACCTGCCGATCTACGAGGCGCTCGACCTCGGCGCGAAGGATTTCACTCCGAAGAAGCTCGCCCACCGCTTCGGGATCACGGTCGTCGAGGCCAAGGCCGCGATCGAAAGGCTCGAGCGCCTCGAGCTCATCGTGCGCGACGAGGCCGGCCTGCCCCGGAAGAACTCGCCGCACATCCTGTTCGCCTCGGCCGTGCCGAGCGAGGCGATCCGCAAATGCTATCGGGGGCTCCTCGAGAAATGCGCGGACGCCGTCGAAACCCAGTCCCCCCAGGAGAAGGTCATCGGAGCCGAGACCTTCACGTTCGACCCGAAGCAGCTCCCCCAGCTCAAGGAGCTGACCGACCGATATTTCGAGCAGGTCCTCGAGCTCGCTGCTTCGGGAAAAAAACGCACGGAGGTCTACCAGGCCTTCGTCGAAGTATTCCGCCTCACGAAAAAAGGAGACGCTCATGTCTGATTTGAAGCACGTAGCCGGTTCGCTCGCTCTCGCAATGGCCCTTCTGCTCGCATCGCCCGCAAGCGCCCAGAAGCGCGAGTCAGGCGTCCGGGGCGGCGGAGAAATCATCGACGTCAACGGCCACCCGGAGCTCCTGGACCTGGTCGCCGAGTCAACCTGCAAGTGGATGACCGGGGAGCAGCTTCTCGGGAACGCGCGCTACGCGGCCACGGCCCGGGAGCTCAAGATCGCCCTGGAGGCGCTCGCGAAGCTCGACTGGTACTTCGCGGCCGACCTGCGCGACGACATCGAATCGCTCAACTTCTGCATGACGGGAGAGGTGAGAAAACTTACGCCGCGGTACAGGGACGTGCTCGTCCCGTTCGCGATCGGCACGAAGCAAGCCGCGGTACGGATCAACGGCGACGTGTACACGAACCGCGCCCTCGTCGAGAGCCTGAGCGCGCACTCCCAGGCCTACTTCCTGATCCACGAGAGCATACACTCGTATATGGCGATGCACCTGCCCCAGCGCGATCTCAAGCTCCGAAGCATCGTGAGCACGATCGCCGACGTCGAGTCGGGAGCCATCAAGACCCGCGCCGAGCTCCACCAGCAGCTCGCGATGAACGGCATTCATTTCCCGCTGCACGTGGATCAGCTCGACGCGCACCGCGAGTTCATCACGTTCTTCATGACTCCGGTGGCGGATAGGCCGGCGCTCCTGGCTGCGATCAAGGACCCGAACGAGTTCTTCAAGCCCAGGCCCGAGATCATCCCCTACCTCGCGCCCTGGCACCGCGACTTCTTCGATGCGCTGATGAAGCATCCGCTCGCCGCGCTCCTGAATTACTACGTCATCCGGAAGGAGGAGGCGACGGCCAACGGCATGCTTGCGAGCATCCTTCCCGCCCTCGCCAAGTCGATGGCCAAGGATTTCGCCGACCGGGACCTCGTCGTGCACTCGGCCCGCATCTCGGCGAATGCCGCTCTCGTGCGCCTGTTCTACGGCCGGAGCATCGACGAGAACACTCCGGTGACGTCGCTTCCCCTGGACGCGATCGCTCTCGAACCGGCGCTCGAGTTCTTCCTCCAGACGATCGCTTCGGCTTACGCCATGCGATCCGACGACATCGCGGCCCTGGCCCTGGCCGACCCGGCTTTCGCCGAGCTCCTGTCGCTCAAGTCGCTCATGAATCGGCTCGACGAGATCGATTCGCCCGTAGCGCGCGAAAGAGGGCACGCGATGGCGCACCTTCCGCGAGTGCACGCCGCATGGATCAAGCGCATGATCGCCGCGGTGCGCTCCGCATCGGACGAAGAAACCGCGCAGAAATTCGAAACCGAGCTCATGAAGCTCGTGAACAGCTAAGAAAGGAAAGAACCATGAAAAACATCCTCGCGACTCTGGCACTGACCGCGACCGCGCTCCTTCCAGCCGCCCCGGCCCGGGCGCAGACGCTCGCCGATCTCAACGCGAACGCGGACGCGCAGCTCGGAGTGACCCGGGACTTCCTGAAGAACACGACCGCCCAGCTCGCCACTCTCAAGGCCGACACCGAGTTCGAGCACTACGACTACGTGCTGAAGAAGAAGGCGACGCTCGAACGAATGGAGAAGGCGCTGCTCGGCCTGGAGCAGTTCTACGCCGGCGAGTACTCCCGCGAGCTCAAGGCGCTGATCTCGAGGCACGCGGCCATCCAGGGCTCTGCCCAGTACACAGCCGCCCAAAAAGAGGCGCTTCTCAAAAACCTGGCTGCCGACTTCCAAACGGTCGTGAGCTCTCGCCTTCGTCCCGCGCTTCAGCTCCAGCTGCTGAACGTGATCGCCTCGGTCTGCTCGAATTGCGTGGTCCGCGGCGGGAACCACGTCACTGTTTCCATCAAAGGTTATGAGGACCGCTACGCCTACCTCTACAGCTACGGGGAGGAAATCCGAGAGTCCGATCTGGCCTTCGACCTCTCTCGCCCCGGCTCCCAGTACCCGCAAAGCATGGCGGGCATCGCCTTCTCTTCCACCGAGGTCCCCGTGATTGGAGCTTCGGGATGCGCCACTCAAAGCTGCATGGTCCTTTCCTGGGCGGACCTCCTGGCATTCGTCAGGAAAGTGGATGCGGACTTCAATGTCGCGATCAAAGCGGGCCCGTTCGAGGAGAAGATCAGCTCCGGTTATTCCCGCGATTTCCTCAACCTCTATGGGCTCCATCAGGAGCTCACGCGGCTCGAGCCGAAGCTCAATGCGCTCGCGGCCGGCCTTCCGTACGCGATGACCCGTAAGGAATACGAGAGTTCAGGGGTTGAACTGGCCGCCGCGCAAACTCAGCGGCTCGCCGCCACGTACCGCAAGGCAGTCCAGGGCTACGTTGAGTGGATCGTGAGCGGGCAACGCGTGGTCAGCTCCAATCCGATCGACTCGCAGCAGGAGTACGAGGCGGTCGTACGGAACATCGACGCGACACTCGACTGGCTCTGCCAGCGCCCGAACATCCCCGGAGGAGCGTTCTGCCTGCGCACCCAGGCCCAGAAGCAGGAACTCGCTCGCTATGTCCTCGAGCGGGCGCCCAAGGACAAGCGCTGGCAAAAGGACGCGAAGAAGGTCGCGGAATACATCGAGAAGTTCTACCAGGCCCCCTAAAGGCGGTGCCCTGGGCGTGGCGGGCGACTGCGTCAAACTTCTGGCTCCCGGCCCTTGCCTTCTCAATCCCAATCGTTATGATCGGGTAGCGCGTGCCCCCTCATGATGAGGGGCCGCGGCTGTACCGAGAGCCGAGGGGAAGCCAAAGTCGATGTCTCATCGTTTGCCCATCACAGTCCGCCTGGACCATTTCGAAGGCCCGCTGGACCTCCTGCTGTACCTGATTCAGAGCCACGAGCTGGATATCTCGAAGGTTTCCATCAGCCGCATCACGGACCAGTACCTGGGCTACGTGCGCCTGATGCAGGAGCTCAACTTCGATATCGCCAGCGAGTTCCTGGTGATGGCGGCCACCCTCCTGCTCTGGAAGAGCAAGTCCCTGCTGCCCCAGGAAGAAAAGCCCGAGGACTCGGCCGAGGCTGACGATGGCGAGCTTTCGCCCCAGGATCTCATCCGCCAGCTGCTCGAGCACCAGCGCTTCCTGGCGGCCGGCCAGGACATCGCGCAGCTTCCGCGCCTGCACGAGGACGTCTTCACGCGCGCGAACAAGCGCCCGCCCGTCGAGAAAGTCTGGAAGGAGATGGACGTCTCGTCTCTCGCGGTTTCCTACCAGGACATGCTGGCCAAGGCCCGCAAGCGCAAGCAGGTGCTCCGGAAGGAAACCGTCTCGCTCGCGGACAAGATCTTCGAGTTCGCCGACCGCCTCGAGGTCGGCAAGCTCACGGACATGAAGCAGCTTCTTTCGCCTCTCGCGGAAAAGCCGGAGGTCGTCGTGACCTTCCTCGCCTCGCTGGAGCTCGCGCGCCTGAAGCGCCTGCGCGTCTACCAGGAAGCGACCTACGGCCCGATCCTGGTCGAGCTGCTCGAGTCGCTCAAGAACTTCAACCTGCAGCTCGCCTCGGGCTTCGACCAGATCGTCTCGAGCGTCATGGCGGACCTCAAGTCGGGAGAAGCCCTGAACCACGCGCCGGAAGAGGCCCTCGCGGTCGAGATCCCCGCCGAAGTCGTGGCGGCTCACGCTCATCAACATGCCGAGCCCCACGCGGCACACTGAGAAAAAGATTATGTCGGACGAAACGAACAAGACGTCGAAGAAGAATCGCAAGGCCAAGGCCGTCGCCCTGATCCAGGATCCTTACGGGTTCAAGAGCCTCGAAGTCAGCCAGGCGCAGTCCGTCGAGCACGAGGCCGTCCTCGACGAGGTCGACTCGGCCGAGCTCGAGGCCGCGACCGGCGCGGAGCACGCCGACTCCCGGGACGAGCCGACTCAGGCCGAGATCGACGAGGCCGACGAGCATCTCGACAACCTCGAGAAAGCCGACGCCGCGCTGGCCCGGATCGCGACCGCCGTCGCCGAACAGACCGAGGCCGACCTCGCGCAGGCGATGCTCGCCGAGGATTCGCCGCAGGAAACGGCCGTGAAGGCCGCCGAGGAGCTCGCCCGCCAGATCGCCGAGGACCAGGCGCTCAGCGCGCAGATGGCCCGGGAGGCGCGCGAAGCCGAGGAAGCGCTCGCTTCCGACCCCGAGCTCCAGGCCGCCCTTCCGTCCACGCAGGGCGAGGAAGGCCACGACCTCGAGGAGGTCCAGTCGTGCATCGAGGCGCTTCTCTTCCTCAGCGACCGCCCGATCTCGATCAACAAGCTCCGCGAGCACCTGACCCCGGCCGCCCCGCCGAAGGCCGACGACGACTCCGAAGAGGAGGCCGAAAAGCCCGAGCTCTTCCCGCTCAACGTGCTTCAGGAAGCGCTCACGCAGCTCAAGGACCGCTTCGCCAGGCCCGCGCACGGCATCGAGCTCGTCGAGGTCAACGGCGGCTACCAGTTCCGCACCAAGCCCATCCGCGCGCCGCTCGTGAAGAAGCTCTCGAAGGTCCAGACGCAGCGCCTTTCGTCGGGCGCCATGGAGACGCTGGCCATCGTGGCGTACCGCCAGCCGGTCATGAAGGAAGAGATCGACAAGATCCGCGGCGTGGACTCGTCCTACTTCGTCCGCGGCCTGCTCGATCGCAAGCTGATCAAGATCTCGGGCCGCTCCGAGCTTCCGGGACGTCCCATGCTTTACTCGACGTCGGACGAGTTCCTCGAGATCTTCGGACTTAAGAATATCGATGCCCTCCCGCCGCTGCGCGAGCTCGAGCAGATGGTCGCGGCCTCCGAATCCGACAGGAAAGAAGACGAGGATCCGCGCGTGAAGAAGATGCGCGAGCTCGTCTCCGAGATGCACTCGGACAAGTCGACGTCGCTCATCTACGATCCGCGCGAGGACGAGAAGATCCTCAAGGAGATCAAGGAGCGCGTGGGCTCAATTCCCACCTCCACCCCTTATCTCGACGAGCAGAAGGCGCAGGAAAAGGCCGCCGCCGAGGCAGCCAAGGCGCCGAAGATCGCGCTCGCCGAGACGACCGGGGAAGGCCCGGCCCAGCCGGAGCTTGCCCCGATCGCCGAAGCACCCGCGGCTGCCGTCCCGGCCGAGCTGATCTCCGAGATCGCGCCCGAAGAGACCGTGATCGAGGAGCCGAAGGCCCCGGAGTTCTCGCCGTAATCTCCTGCTAAGGAGCGCGGGCCGCGCGCCCGGCCATTCCGCCCGTCTCGGGCAGGCCGATGTCCGCCTGCGCCCACGCCTTGCGGAAGCGCTCGTCGAGCTCGGACAGCAGCTTTTCGTTCGCGCCGCGGTTTTCCAGCGCCCTCATCAGGCCGAAGAGCGACCAGCCGTTCTCCGGGTTCTTCGCCAGATCGGCGCGATACACCCTTTCGGCCTCGGCCCAGTTCCCCTGGCGCAGGAGAAGCGCGCCGAGCACCTGCCGCGCCGGCTGGAACCAGTCGGCGGGCTCGTCGTAGTTGAGCTGATCCTCGAGGGCGACGGCCCTCCGAAGCCCCGAAATCGCTTTGGCGGTGTCGCCTTCCCGCGAGGCGATCTCCGCCGCGAGCATCTGCTCGGCGATGCCCACCACCGTGCGCGCCGGGCTCTGCCCGGCCTTGGCTTTCGGGCCCACGCCCGCAGCCACCTTCCGGATGCTCGCGTGCTCGCTCCGCGCCCCCGCCAGGTCATCCTTGGCCGCGAGCGCGAGGCCGCGCGCGTAATGCCAGATCGCGCGCGAGACGGGGAGCTCCGCCGGCGGAGCCGCTTCGGCGAGCGCCGCGCCCGCCATCCCGAAGCGCGCCATCACCTGGTAGGGCGTCGAGTAGATGTAGTCCATCATGTCGGGCATCGAAGCCGCCATGGCGGCCGGCACCATTGCGTGAAGCTCCTTCGCGGCGTCGAGCGCCACCTTGCTCCGGCCCGCCATCATCGCGCTCGAGGCGGTGAAGTGGACGTTGTGGCCGGAGTACATGTGGAAGGCATGAAGGTGATCGCCTTTCGCCCGGTCGAGATACGCCCGGTCCTGCCTCGTGGCCTCCTGGTTCCGCTCGATCGACTCGTCGTATTTCCCCACGCGCATGTAGATGTGCGAGGGCATGTGGACCAGGTGCCCGCCTCCCATGACCTGCTTCTGGCTCTTCAGCCGGTCCGCGGCCGCGAGCGCCTTCTCCGGGGTGGGCGAAGCTTCCACGGCGTGGATGTAGAGATGCAGGGCGGTGGTGTGATCCGGCTCCCTGGCCAGGACGGACTCGAGCGTGGAGATGATCTCGGCGGTGCCGGGCTGCGCCTTCCCGTCCTTCGTCCAGAGCCCCCAGGGCCTCTGGTTCATCATCGACTCGGCGAAGAGGACCGCGAGGTCGGAATCCTCGGGGAAACGCCGCATGGCCTCGCGCAGGCTGTTCGAGTACGCCTGCTCGGACGCCTTGAGGTCCCCCTCCGGCTGCGCTTCGAGCCGGTCGCGCATCGCGAGGATCATGGCCTTCTCGGCGCCGGTTTCGTCCGCCATCGCGGCCACGGCCTTGCCGATCGCCTCCTTCGCCGCCCGGGCCTTTTCTGGAGGAAGCGTCATGTCGTTGTAATGAGGCCCGAGGGCGTAAGCCAGACCCCACCAGGCCATCGCCGCTTCGGGGTCGAGCTTCGCGGCCTCGGCGAACGAGCGCTGGGCCTCCTCGAGATTGAAGGCGGACATCAGATTGAGCCCTTGGTCGAAGAACTTCTGGGCGTCCTCGGAGGCTGTCGTGATCTTGCGACGAAGGGTTCCCTGCTCGGGAAGCAGCCGTGTTTCTTCCGGGGCTGCCTCAGGCCTCTTTTCCGGGTGACTGCATGAGAAAACCGTCGACAAAGCCAGGGTTAAAGCCACGATCGGGAACCGCATTTGAGAGCCTCCGGGCTTCAGGCGCGGCTGAAGCGACAGGCGGGTTCGCGGCCTCAACCTATCCTCCATTCTCCGGCGAATCAAAGGCCGGCGCGTTGGCGGGCCCCGGCCGAAATGGCGCGCAATTAGCTATAGCGCTCCGCATCAGACTCTGCTAAGCCTGGCTCACATTTTCCAACGTGTTTAGCACCGCCGGGAGGCGGAGAAAGCAGCAGGCTTTGTCATGTCGTTCGAGCAGATCCCCACGTCCGAGAACCCTTCTTCGGAAGACCAGAACGCCCCCGAAACGCCCGAGACCTCTCAGGAAGAGAGCACGCCAGCAGGCGAGCGCGTCCAGAAGATCCTCGCGCGCGCGGGCATCGCTTCGCGCCGCAAGGCCGAGGAGCTGATCACCCGGGGCGAAGTGACAATCAACGGCCGGCCCGCCCAGCTCGGCGACCGCGCGGTGTTCGGCAAGGACGCGATCAAGGTGAGCGGCAAGCTGATCCACAAGGTCGAAGCGCCCATCTATCTCACCTTCTACAAGCCCAAGAACGTGATCTCGAGCCTGGCGGACCCCGAAGGCCGCCCCACGGTCGGTGACTACCTCAAGCGTATCGACGAGCGCGTCTATCCCGTCGGCCGCCTGGATTTCACCTGCGAAGGGCTCCTGCTCCTGACCAACGACGGCAACATGGCCGAGCAGCTCCAGAAGCGCGAGGACATCCCCCGCTTTTACCACGTCAAGGTGAAGGGCCATCCGGACCGCGAGATGATCTCGCGCCTCGAGAAAGGCGCGAAGCTCGAGAACCGCTACGTGAAGCCGCACTCGGTGCGCGTGCTGAAGGAGCTTCAGAACAAGGCCGTCGTCGAAGTCGTCATCCTGGGCGGCGGCGCGATCGACCTCAAGGCCTTCTTCGAGACCAAGGGCTTCCTCGTCGAGCGCATCGCTCGCGTGGGCTACGGCCACCTGACCCTGAAGGGCATGAGCCCGGGCGAGTTCGACAGGCTCCAGCCGAGCTCGGTCGAAGCGCTCCTGGCCCAGCCCGAGCTCGCGATGAAGCGGCTCGAGCAGGAGAAGGAAAAGCAGGAAGAGCGCGAAGAGCGCCGCGCCGAGCGCGAAGCCCGGGGCGAGAAGCTCGGCGACCGCCGCGCGCAGCGCGAGCAGCGCCCACGCTTCGAGCGCGGCGGCGAGGAACGCGCTCCCGTGAGCGTCCCGCGCCCGCGCCGCGAGGCCTCGGACGAGGAGAATCAGTCGCGTGACCAGTTCAACGCCGAGGACGGCCGGCGCTCCGAGCGCCGCCCGATGCGTTCGGCTCGCCCCGCTTTCGGCGGTGGCGGCGGAAAACTCGGCGGACGCGGACCTCGGCGCGACGAAGGCCGGGGCTTCGGTGGTGGCGGAAAATTCGGCAGCCGCGGACCGCGCCGCGATGACGACCGGGGCTTTGGTGGCGGCGGCGGCTTCGGCGGCCGCGGCCCGCGCCGTGACGAAGGCCGTGGCTTCGGCAGCCGTGGACCGCGCCGCGATGACGGGAACGAGGGCTTCACGCCCCGTCGCAGCAGCTGGGGCGGCGGCGAAAGCTTCGCGCCTCGCCGGGGCGGCTGGGACCGCCGTGAAGACAGCGCTTTCGGGGCAGGCCGCGGGCCGCGCCGGGATTTCGGCGGCAACGTCGCGCTTCCCAAGCCTTTGAAGACCGATCTCGGCGGCGGCGCGAGCGAGCGCCCTGCCAGGACCGGGGTCCGGCGCCTGATCCGCGCCAAGCGTTCGCAGGACTGAGAATCTTCGGATCGAGAAACGAGAAGGCCCGGCTCGAAGCGGCGCTTCGGTCCGGGCCTTCGTGCTGAGTTGAGACGATCAGCGTCGGTCGCAGCCTTCGGCGCGGCAGAAGCGGCTGAAGCGCTCGCACTCGCGCATGGCTTCGCGGCGGGCGAAGCGACGGTCGTGATCGACG
>CAYZKI010000078.1:4312-11343 GCA_964478745.1 uncultured Bacteriovoracaceae bacterium | reverse complement strand
TCCATGCCCATATCCGAGGCCGCCCGCATCACCTCGCGGCGGGTGATGCCGTCCAGGATCCCGATCTCGAGCGGCGAGGTCACGACGATGCCGCGTTTTACATAAAAAACGTTGAAAGTGGTCCCTTCGGTGACGAAGCCGTCGGCCGTGCACATCAGCGCGTCCTCGAATCCCCCTTCGGCGGCCTCGAGGTAGGCCAGCAGGCTGTTCAGGTAGTTGCCGGATTTCATCGCCGGGTCGAGCGCGCGCGGGTCGTTGCGAAGGCGCTCGGCGATCTTGACCTTCATCCCCGTCTCGAACTGCGCCTCGGTCGGCGGCTCGAGCGGCTGGACGATGATCACGTACTGGGTCGGCGTCAGCACCGCGTTCAGGCCGAAGCCGATCCTGCCCACGCCGCGGCTGACGATGATTCGGATGTAGGCTTCCTTGGCGCCCTCGGGGTGCGCCCCCCGGACGGCCGCGTTACGGGTCTGGAACGCCTTCAGCGTCTCGTGGACTTTCACCGAGTATTCCTCGGGGGTCTGGCTCAGCGTCATCTTGCACAGCTCGGCCGACTTCCAGAGGCGGTCCAGGTGCTCCTGCATGCCGTAGATCTTCCCGCCATAGGTGCGGATCACTTCGTAAAGGCTGTCGCCGTAGAGATACCCGCGATCGAAAACCGAGACTTTCGCGGACTCCGCGTTGAGAATCTGACCATTCACGTTGATGATCGCGTTTTGCATAGGATATGACTAACCTATCGATGAGGAGTGATTCAAGGCGTTACGCCAAGCGTTACCGGCATTCTATGAGGCGTTCATGCTAGATGCGATCGAGTCGCTTTTGCCCGCGCTGCCGGAAGGCAAGAACGGACCGCTGAAGGTCGTCGCCGTGGGCTTCGAACAGGACTCGCTCGAAGAGCTGGAGCGCCTGCTTCACACCCTCGGCGTCGAGCCGGCCGAGAGGCTTCTCGCGGTCGTGAGGAAGATCCACCCGGCCACCTACATCGGCAAGGGCAAGATCGACGAGCTCAAGGGCGCGATCCTGGCGACGGGCGCTCATGCGGCGATCATCGACGTCGAGCTCTCGCCCAACCAGCTCAGGAACATCGAGAAGGAGCTCGGCAAGCCGGTCCTCGATCGCCCGGGCGTGATCATCGAGATCTTCTCCCGCCACGCGCGCACGCGCGAGTCGAAGACGCAGGTCGCTCTGGCGCGGCTGCAGTACCTGCTTCCCAGGCTCGCCCACTTCTGGACGCACTTCGAGCGCCAGCGCGGCGGCATGCCCGGCGGCCGCGGCATGGGCGAGAAGCAGATCGAAGTCGACCGCCGCCTCGTCAAGAAGAAGATCACCGTCCTTCAGCAGCGGCTCAAGGACATCGAGAAGGAGCGCGCCGTCCAGCGCGCCGGCCGCAAGGAAATCTTGAAGACGGCTCTCGTCGGCTACACGAACGCCGGCAAGTCCACGCTTCTGAACGCGCTCACCCAGAGCGGAGTGCGCGCCGAGGACAAGCTTTTCGCGACCCTCGACGCGAGCGTCCGCGCGCTCGACCCGAACAGTCACCCGCCCGTGGTCGCGATCGATACCGTCGGATTCATCTCCAACCTGCCTCCGTCGCTCATCGCCTCGTTCCGCTCCACGCTCGAGGAGCTGCGCGAGGCGGACCTGCTCGTGCACGTCGTCGACGCGAGCTCGCCGCAGGCGCGCGAGCAGCTGCAGGTCACCGAGAAGGTCCTGAAGGACCTCGGCCTGGACGGAACGCCGCGGATGACCGTGCTGAACAAGGCGGACCGGATCGGCGGACCGGCCGGAAAGAACCTGGCCCGGGTGATCGCCCCGGGCGCGACGATGGTGTCCGCCCTCGACAGCGAGGACGTGCGTAAGCTCCGAGACCAGATCCTCGCGCACTTCAAGAACCGCCTCGAGGTCTGGGAGATCATGGTCCCGTACAGCGAGAGCCGGCTCGAGTCGCAGCTCTATGCCTACGGAGCGGTGGAGTCGAACCGTCATCTCGAGAAGGGGACTTTCTACCGTCTCCGGATCGAGGAAGGCTGGGCGAAGAAGCTCGGCCTGGAGAAGTACCGCCTGTGAACCGGCCCGTGATCCGCGTCCTCGCGTTGCTGTCGTCGTTTCTAGCGCCTTCGCTGGTCGCGCCGCCCGAAGCGTCCGCTCGCCCGCGCGCGAAGGACCTGCCCGAGCTCTCGCTGATCGTGAACCACGAGCAGTCGACCGAGCCGCTGAAGATCGAGATGATCTGGGTGCTCGCGCCCGGCGAGCGGAACCCCCATCGGAAGAACTGGGTCGTCTCGCGGAACCTCGAGTGGGTCGATCTCCTGCCGGTGCAGAAGGCCGAAGGGAACTGGGGAGTGAGGTTCACCGCCCTCAGGGCGAATTCGAAGTCATACGTGCGCGAGCCGGGCCCCTGGTTCCGGCCCCTTTCGGATTTCTCCTGCAGCACCGAGCCGTATGAGGACTTCGCCACTCCCGAGGGCGCGCGAGTGGCCGCCGAAGCCGCCGCCGATGCCTGGAGCCAGGTGCTTTCGGACGAAAAGCTCAAGCTCGCCACCCTCGTCGAACGGATCGCCGCCAAGGACGCGGCAAGCGCCGTGGCCCAGGCCAGGCTTTCCTTAGGCGTCTGGAACCAGTCCGTCGAGTCGGAGTGGCGCGCGCGCTATCCGACGAAATCGCGGATGGCCGAGTGGAGGCACTATCTCGGCACGGCGAAGGCTTCGGGTGTATGTCCGCGCGCGAAGAACAACCCGGCCCCGGGCCCGAGGCCGATCGAGGCTCGCATGCGGCCCCCGTCGGAGGGCGCCGCGCCGAAGAACGAGATTCTCGCCCGCGCGCCGGCGCGCCGCTGGGACGGCCTCTTCACCATCCGCGTGACCGTCGAGATCGCGGGCCGCAAGCTTCTCGGCCAGTTCCTGATCGACTCGGGCGCCGGCGCGAGCATCCTCAATCCGTATTGGCTCGAAGCGCAGGGAATCCCGCCCGCCTACGTCGAGATCCCCGGAGTGAAGCCCCAGCGCGTCAGCTGGGCGGGTGGAGCGGGATTCGCGCGGCGCGCGCGGGTCGATGCGGCCAGCGTCTCGGGCCTCCGGCTCCCGCAGACCGAGTTCCTGCTTCTCGAAACCGAGCTTTTCGGCCCTCCGAACGAGGTGGCCGCGTGCTGCGACGGCATCCTCGGTACCGACTTCCTGCGTGAGCACGTCGTCGAGTTCGTTCCCGGAAAGCCGAATGGGGTGAACATCTGGAGGAAAGAAGGTTTCAACCTCCCGGGCTGGATCTGGGCCGAAGCCTCCGAGTCGCCCCAGGGCGACATGATCAGCGGCTGCGAGGCCTCCGCCGGGCAGAAAACCCTGCAGGGCTTCCGCTGGGACACGGGCAGCGTAGCGGGCCTCGAGGTGCACACTCCCTGGAAGTCCGTCGCGAGCTCGGCCGCCGAATGGCGCCTGAGCTGCGCGGGCCATCCCATCATCTCCCGGGTGAGGCCTGGCGGCGCCTCGCTCACGGCCTTCGGAAACGAAAGCACGGGCCCGCTCGCGGTGAAGTATCCCGCCGTCAGCGTCGGCATGCCCGTCATCGGCCGCGGCCGCTTCGCGCTCGACCTTCCTCACGGCAGGATCTGGTTCGACCCGGCTTCGCTGAATGAGCCGGTGCTGCGCAACCGCAGCGGCCTCGTCCTCGAGTTCTTCTACCTGAAGGGACAAAGGATCCTCCGGGTCAAGGGCATCCGCCCGGGCTCACCCGCCGATCGCCTGAGCCGGCAGGGGCTTCGGGCCGGCTCGCAGGTCATCAAGATCGGCGACCTCGACGCCGAGGACCTCGACCTCTGGGAGGTCGAACGCCACCTGGCCGGAACCTACGGGCCCGACGTGGTCCTGACCTGGAAGACCGGAAGTGAGATGAAAGTCGCGAGCTTGGCGACGAAGTGACTCCTGCGGGTTCGCCGGGTTTCAATCAAACCCATTTACTTGAGCGTTTTAGTTAGTCTCCAGCGTTTTGCTGTGTTAAAGGATAACGCCGGCGAAGGAAACCGGTTACAGAAAGACAGAGAGGCCGAAACCAATCATGTCCGCCGTCGACCACCTCAGACAAGAGCTCCGGCGCCGAAGCGAGAAAGACCCCTCGTATTCGATTCGCACCTTCGCGAAGGCCCTGGGAATTCACTCTTCCACTCTCGCGGCTCTTTTGAACGGAACGCGCCCGCTCTCGGCGAAGACCGCCAAGCGCCTTCTCGAGCGCCTGGGTCTCGATCCCCTGACCAAGGAGCGCCTGATCTCGAGCTCCCTGGGGATGCATCCCGAGGAGGCCGCCTCCGAGAAGTTCCACGTTCTCGAAGACTGGGCCGTGAAGCTCGTCGGAAGCTGGGAGCACTTCGCGATCGCCTCGCTGCTGGAAACCCACGACGCCGACGCATCCTCGCTGGGCTGGATCGCTTCAAAATTGGGCATCAGCCCCCAGCTGGCTCTCGAGGCGCTCTTCCGTCTCGAAAAGGCCGGGATGGTGCGGAGAGAGGGCGCGATCTGGAAGGCCACCGGCGCTTCGACGACGACCACGACCGACATCCCGAGCGAAGTGCTCCGCGGCGTCCATCGTCAGCACATCGAGAAGTCCCTCGAGGCGCTCGAGCGCGATCCGATCGAGCATCGCGACATGACCGGCGTCACCATGGCGATCTCTCGCAAGAAGCTGCCGATGGCCAAGCAGATGATCCGCGAGTTCAGCATGAAGCTTTGCCAGTTCCTCGAGGCGGACGAGAAGGACGAGGTTTTCCGCCTGAACATCCAGCTATTCTCGCTGGAGCAACCCGCCGCGCGCGGGGGCGAGAAGCCCCGGGCCGACGGGAAGCCCTCGGACGAAAGGAAACCCGCATGAGCTCGCGCCTTCACGCCACGGTCGCCCCGATCATCGCGCTCGCGGCCGCGCTCTCCGGATGTACGTCCTCCTCGCTGAGCGGCCACCATCAGGGAAATGGCGGAGATCCGATCCACGCCCTCATGGATTCGGGCAAGAAGGCGGCTCTTGCCAAAGCCCTGGAATTCAAGACCTGCAAAGTCCACCCGGGCGCCTCGACCGAAGCGCGCGAGTGGCTCTCCAGCAATTCCGACGCCCTGATCGAGGAGCTGAAGTCACTGAGCTTCGTCTGGCACGACCGCGCCCAGGAAACGTGCGCCTGGACCTCGCGCAAGCCCAAGGCCGCTCTCCTCATGTCGCTTCGCGAGTGCGAGCGCGTGAAGAGCGAAGCCGAGGCCGCCGAGCTCCTGATCCACGAGGCGATTCATCACATCGATCTCACGATCGACGCGCAGGACGAGGACCTCGCCCGCGAGGCCGCGCGCGCCGTGATGCAGACCGAAGTCTCGCAGTGCATCCCCGACGAGAGCGCGATCGCGTGGCTCGAAGGCGCGGGCCGCGAATGGAAAGTCACCGCGCGCATCGAGAAGGTCGATTTCTCGCCTGAACAGCAGTGCTTCACGATCAGCCAGTCCACTCCCCAGTGGCCGGCCCGCGACATGGGCGGCTACGTCTCCAACGGGAACTACTGGATCGTCGCCTTCGTCGACGGGCGCTGGCAGGCGGCCACCTACGACTGGATGGTCGTCGGAAACCGCTGCGACGGCGACCCGGCCGAGACGATCGGTTCCGTCGTGAAGCGCCGGCAGTTCGACGGCTGGATCCCTCGCTCGGGCGAGCTGGTGGGATTCATGGTGAGCAGCATGATCCGCTTCGGCGAGCGCGCTGGCGCGGAAGAGCGCTCGGAGATCCATTGGACCGTCTGGCCGTGAGACGTGGGTGAAGCCCTCTTCGTCGGGTTCACCTCTTGTAAACACCTTCTGTCCGAGCCAACCGCGATCAATTGAGATATGACTCATTGCGTTATACTGAATGACGCATGAACTCACGCAGCCGAATCGTCGCGCTATTCTTTCTTTGCCTCCTTTCAAGCCTGAGCAACGGTTGGGCAAATGAAGCCCCAGAACTTCCATCCTTTCCGGACCGCATTCGCCCATGGCCGGAGCATCGGGTAGCCGGGGAAATCTGGATGTCGCTCGGAGGCTACGTGTGCCCGAGCCTGGAAGACCTGATCTCGGGGAACTGGTCGGGGGGATGGGCAGCTGAGCCCGGGATCGCGGCGCACATGTCGGCGGCAGGCCCCGAAGTCGTGAAAATCGCCCAAGCGATCGCGCAGCATTTCCCCGTCCGGGTGTTCGTCGCGCCGGAATGCGCCAGGCTCGCGGCGCCGCTGAACGGGGTGCCCGGCATCACGATTCAGTCTCAACCGATCGATCGCATCTGGATGCGCGACTTCGCGCCTCTCTGGCTCCAGAAAACCTATCGAGTCTCGAATCTCCTTGAGAGACTCGTCGACTCGCGGCGCGAGCGCTTCCATGTGCTGGACCTGCCTTACTTCCCGGGGGAATCATGGGCGATGCAGGCCGATCAGTTCCCAGCCTCGGCGGCAACCCTCGCGAACGTCGGGAAGACGACCGTCGACCGCACCGAGTACGGGCTCCAGAACGGGAATTTCCAGGCGGACTCCAAGGGGAACTGCTTCTACAACCAGCCCGTGACTCCGGATGACGAGGAATCTCTCATTCAGAGTCGCATCAAGGCGTTTCCGGCCCTGCTTGCCGCCATGGGTTGCCGCAAGCAGTTCGCGTTGGATCCTCTGCCCCGGCTCGGTACGGGCCATCTGGACATGTCCGTCATGATCGGGGCGGGTAAAAACGCGTTTGTCGCCGAGTTCGACCCTCTGACCGCCCCTGAAGCCCAGGCTGTCATGGAGAAGAATTACCGCATCCTCCAAGGAGCCGGGTATCGGCTGCACAAGCTGCGGACGGCCTCTCCGAGAAGCAGTGTCTTCGGCCCGGACCGGAAAGATCTCACGTATTTCAGCTACGCGAACAGCCTGCTGAACGGGAACGTGGCGTTTGTCCCGCAGTTCGGCACCGAC
The DNA here is from genome assembly GCA_964478745.1 of uncultured Bacteriovoracaceae bacterium. Taxonomy (GTDB): domain Bacteria; phylum Bdellovibrionota; class UBA1018; order UBA1018; family UBA1018; genus CAYZKI01. The sequence goes on along the minus strand of CAYZKI010000078.1, from coordinate 4,406 downwards.
CTGGACCTGCCCGCCGTGAAGGTATTCGAGAAGGCGGGCTACGAGGTCGTACCCATCCGCCTCGAGAAGCTCGCGGTGTCGAACGGGACGATTC
>CAYZKI010000078.1:2707-4302 GCA_964478745.1 uncultured Bacteriovoracaceae bacterium | reverse complement strand
TGCGTCGCCGCGAAATCTCCGTTCAGGCCCAAGGACATCAAGTAAGGCTCGTGTCAGTTCGTGAACACCCGCTCGAGTGACCAGGTGTTCTGGTCCTTGCGCGCGATCGCGACGAGCCGGTTCGCGTTGTAGATCACGAGGCAGTCGTCGGGCGTGTTCGGGTCGCGCGCGGGCTGCGTGCGGCGGAGCACGTCGAAGAGCACGTTCTGGCGCCCCTGCGTGAGCGCGAGCGCCTCGTCGGGAGTCGCCTCGGCGCGCTCGTAGCCTTCGAGCAGCCGGTCGAACGGAACCCAGCAGGGAAGCTCGTCCCAGGGAGTGCGGATCGCGTCGAGCTTGAGCGCCCGGTCGATCGAGAAGATCCCGGAGCCCGTGCGGCGAAGGGACTCGAGCATCCCGACGGTGCCGAGCATGCGCGCCAGGTCCTTCGCCAGGGTGCGGATGTAGGTGCCCGAGCTGCAACGGACGCGGAACGAAGCCTTGCCGTCGGCGTAGCCCAGGATGTCGAAGCGATACAGATGGCAGACCTTGGGCTCGCGCTCCACTTCGATTCCCTGGCGGGCGAGCTCGTACAGTGGCTTTCCGTCCTTCTTCTTCGCCGAATGCATGGGCGGGGTCTGGAGATAGGGCTGAAGAGTCAGGGAGGCCGCCTTGGCCCGGATCTGCTCCAGGCTCCCGGGCAGCACGTCCGAGGTCTCGTTCACCGAGTCCGTGGGATCGCCGGCGATCGAGGACTTTCCGAAGAGGATTGTGCCCTCGTATTCCTTCGTCGACCCGAGGAAATAGCGCGCGAGCTTCACGGCCTTGCCCGAGCAGACCACCAGCAGCCCCGTCGCGAACGGGTCGAGCGTCCCGCCGTGCCCGAGCTTCGGCTGATCGCGCTTCTTGAGGCCGAGCTCCGCGTTCAGCTTCTTCTGCAGCTCCTCGATGACTCCGAAGGAGCTGATGCCCTCGGGCTTGTCGATCAGGAGCGCGCCGTCGAAACTCATGAGATGCCGCTCAGCCGTTGCCCGGAGCAGAGCCGCCGCCGTCCGGCTTCTCGCCGTCGCCCGGGGTGCCGATCTGGCGGAGAAGCTCGTGAACGCGGGTCGCGTTCTCGAGGCCGCGATCTTCCTTGAAGACCAGCGTGGGGACCTGGCGCACGCTGAGCACGCGGCTCAGATGCCGGCGCAGGAAGCCGGATGCCGAGGTGAGCCCCGTGATGCAGTCACGGACCATCTTGTCGGCTTCCTTCTCGGCCATGCCCATGCGCCCGCCGAGCAGCATGAAGAAAACCGTCGCCTGCCCGCCGTCCTGCGTGACTTGCACGTTCGTGAAGGTCAGCGAAGGCACGCGCGGGTCCTTGACCTCGCGCGGGACCACGCTGGCCAGCTCCTCGAGAATGACGGATGCGAGACGGGCCCTGCGCTGCGGTTGCATGAACGAACTACCTCTTTGACTTCGATTACTGGGCGTCGAGCGTCGGCGCGATCATCTCGATCTGGAAGGCCTCGATGATGTCGCCCGGCTTCACGTCGTTGAAGTTCTCGATGCCGATACCGCACTCGTAGCCGGTAGCGACTTCCTTCGCGTCGTCCTTGAAGCGCTTGAGCGAGGAC
>CAYZKI010000078.1:0-2697 GCA_964478745.1 uncultured Bacteriovoracaceae bacterium | reverse complement strand
CTTGAAGCGGCGCAGAGAAGCGAGTTTGCCCTCGTAGATCACGCGGCTGTCGCGGAGCAGGCGGACCTGCGCTCCGCGAAGGATCTTGCCGTCGATGACGGCCGTGCCCGCGACGGTCCCGATCTTGGGTACCGTGAAGATCTGGCGAACTTCGGCGCGGCCCAGGAACTTCTCGACCTTCTTCTTGTCGAGTATGCCCGTCATGGCCTGCTTCACTTCGTCGATGAGCTCGTAAATGATGTTGTAGCACTTGATCTCGATGTGCTCCGCTTCGGCGAGCTGGCGTGCCTTCGTCTCCGGACGCACGTTGAAGCCGATGATCAGAGCGCCCGAAGCGGTCGCCAGGAGCACGTCGCTCTCGGTGATGCCGCCCGCAGCCGCGTGGATGACCTTCACCTTGACCTTGTCGGTCGAAAGCTTGGTCACGCTGTCGCGGATCGCCTCGACCGAGCCGAAGGCGTCGGCCTTGATGATCACGCCCAGTTCCTTCACGGCGCCGGACTGGATCTTCGAGAAGAGGTCGTCCAGGCTCGCGCGCCCGGCCGGGGCCGAGAGCTTCGCGCGCGCCTTGTCGACGCGGTTCGAGGCGACCTCGCGGGCATCGGCGTCGGTGGCCGTCGAGTAGAACTTCTCTCCGGCGTTCGGCACGCCTTCGAGGCCCAGGACCTCGACCGCGATGCCCGGAGTGGCGGATTCGACGGAGTTGCCCTTGTGGTCGCGCATCGCCTTGACCTTGCCGGCATGCTCGCCGGAGACGATCGCATCGCCGACGCGGAGAGTGCCGCGAGCGATCAGAACGCTCATGACCGGACCGCGGCCCTTCTCGAGGCGAGCCTCGAGGACCGTGCCCGTCACCAGGGTGTCCGCGTTGGCCTTGAGGTCGAGGACCTCGGCCTGGAGCAGGATCGCGTCGAGGAGCTGGTCGATGCCCTGCTTCTTGAGCGCCGACACGGGGACGAACATCGTTTCGCCGCCCCAGTCTTCCGCCAGAAGGTCGAGCTCGGCCAGGCCTTGCTTGATCTTGTCGGGCTGCGCGCCCGGCTTGTCGATCTTGTTCACGGCGACGATGATCGGCACCTTCGCCGCCTTCGCGTGGCTGAGAGCCTCGCGCGTCTGCGGCATGACGCCGTCGTCGGCCGCGACCACGAGAATGACGATGTCCGTGACGTTCGCGCCGCGCGCACGCATGACCGTGAACGCCTCGTGGCCCGGAGTATCGATGAACGTGATCAGCTTGCCGTTCTTCTCGACGGTGTAAGCGCCGATGTGCTGGGTGATGCCGCCGGCTTCGCCCGCCGCGACGTTCGCTTCGCGGATCGAGTCGAGCAGCGTGGTCTTGCCGTGGTCGACGTGACCCATGATCGTGACGACCGGAGGACGCGGGACGAGGTTCTCCGGAGTGTCCTCGGAGGTGGCGAGAACCGCCTCTTCCTTGAAGGCCACGTTGCGGACTTCGTGCTTGTATTCCGCGGCGACCAGGGAGGCCGTATCGAAGTCGATCGACTGGTTGATCGTGACCATTTGGCCCATCTGCATGAGCTTGCGGACGACGTCGACCGCCTTCACGGCGAGCTGGTTCGCCAGGTCGGTGATCGCGATCGTGTCCTGCATCACGACTACGCGCTTCTGAGCCTTGGCTTCGGTGATCTTGGTGCGCTTGAGTTCCTTGCCCACGGGGATCTTCTTCCTCTTGGGAAGGAAAACCATTTCCTTCTTTCGATAGTCGGCGAAACGGACGTCTTCCGGCCGGATCTCGGCTTCACGCCCGCCGCCGCCGCGTTTCTTCGCCGCTTCCTCCTCGACCATCTGATCGAGGCTTTCCTTGGTGGCCCGGATGATCCGGTAGCCGTCCTTGTTGTCTCCGCTCGGGGTCGGCCCGCCGGTTCCGCGCGGAGCGATGGGCGCGCGGGTCGCCGGGGTGACCGGCTTGATGATCGGACGCGGAGGAGGCGGGGTCGCGTCGACGATCTTCAGGAAGCTCTTGCGGGGAGCGACCGGGCGAGGCGGAAGGAGAGGGCTTCCTGCGGAGCTCGCGCCGCCCGGCTGGCTGGCCGATGCCGCGGGAGAGTCCGTCGCCGCCTGCGCGGGAGCGTCCTGCACGGGGGCTTCGACGGATTCCGCGGAGCTCGCGCCGGCGAAGCTCGCGTTGCTCATGCCGGCGGATTCCTGCTCTTCGGGAGCGGAAGTAGGGGCTTCCGAAGAGGTCTCGGGCATGTACGGCGGAGGAGTCGGCTCCTGGGAGCGCGCCACACCGCCGACCGTGGTCTGCATGATGACTTCCGCGCCGCCTTCGGTCTTGGTGCGCCTCCGGATGATCGCGGCCTTCGCCGAACCGCCGGCCGCCGCTTCGCCCGCGGGCGCTGCGGATGCCGCCACGGTGGCCGAGGTCCCTTCGGACGCCGTGCCCGGAGTCGAAGCCGTCGCCGCCTTCTTTCGAACGGTGGTCGTCTTCTTCTTGGCGGGAGCCTTCGCGGACTCTTCCTTCTTACCCAGGCTAGAACGAGCAAGCCGTGTCTCCTCGACGCCGAGCTCGCTCATGTGGTTCTTCACCTTGATATTCAGGTCCTTGAGCTTATCGAGCAGGGAGATCGAGTCGATTCCCAGTTCTTTCGCCAGCTCGTAGACTTTGACGGTTTCTTGTTCTGACATTCAGTCGTTTCTCCGAGGGAAGTCCAGGAAGCGAGAGCGCTTATCCGC
>CAYZKI010000077.1:0-11387 GCA_964478745.1 uncultured Bacteriovoracaceae bacterium | reverse complement strand
CACGCTGTCGACTTTCGAAGGCGACGTGCTCCGCTGATCAAGTTGACTCGGGGGTCACTTTCCGAGTCGGGCCCGGTCTCGCCCCCAGCGGACCGGGCCTAAGAATCACGCGCGAAAAGAACCGTTACGCCCCATTTCCAAAAGAAGGAGACCTGAAAATGTTCCGCCATCTCACCCTGGCCACCACCCTGGCCGTAGCCTGTATCGCCGGCGCCGCTCACGCGAGCCCGGTCGTCGAATCCGCGAGCCTCGAGAGCACCCAGCTCGATCCGAACCTGGGCTTCCGCTCCACCGGCGCGATCGCGAACGTGGAGATCGACTACGCCTCGCAGTCGATCGGCCTGCTCGTCGAAGACAAGCCGCTTCCCTGTGAATCGTCCGTTCCGCGCTGCATGCCCCCGGTCCACGTCGCGAAGTCGTTCGTCGCGCCGATCGTCGAACGCCGCGACAGCTGCGGCTCGAAGATCTACGTCGCGCGCCTGGTGAGCACAGTTCCCGGCGGCTCGAGCTTCGAGATCGAGGTTCAGGACCACCGCTGGCGCATGTGCACGGATCTCCAGCCGGGCACCCGCCTGAAGCTGTCCACCTGGAACGCCAGCGCGCGCACCAGGACCTCCTCGGTTTTCGAAGGCGCGCCCCTGGCGGCGACCTCCCTGCCGACGCGGCCCGAGTCGGTCGAGCTCGACGAGATGAGCCTCGATCCGAACCTGTCCCTCGCGAACAAGACGGTTTCCGCTTCTCTCTCCGTGGATCAGGGCGCCGGCAAGGCCTCGCTCACCTTCAAGATCGACCCCTGCAAGAACGTCGGCCGTCCTTGCCGCGGCATGATCTATCCGCGCACGGTCGAACTGCCGATCACCTCGGTCTCGACCGATGCGTGCGGCTCGACCGTGATCGTGGCGCAGACCCGGCCGATCGCCCTGGGCGGCCCGGTGGAAACCCTGAGCATCGTCGATCACCGCACCCGCCTGTGCGAGGATCTGATCCGCAAGATGACCGAAGTGGCGTTCGACACGTCGAGCGGCTCGGGCGTGGTCCACACCACGCACTCCGAGTTCGCCGGCGACGCCCTGAACTGAGCGGACTCGCTCAGCCGAAGATCAGGCCACGCAGGGCCACTACGATCGAAACGAAACCGATGAGGCCTACGAAAGAGACGAAGCTTTCGTGGGCCTTGTTCTTTTTCGCGAGCTCGCGGGAAAACTTCCGGTGCGCGGGCTCGGGGTTGACCGCGTTGAGCGCGGTCCGCGACGCGGGCCACGGGCGAGGGAAGAACCGGGGAACGAGCCGGGTGTATTCGGCGTAAGGCTCCCCGAAGATGACCCGGAGCTTCGTCTCCTCGTCGATGATGATGTAGTAATAGATGATGGCGAAAAGGACCGTGCTCGCGGCCAGGAGCGCCCAGGCCTCGATCGAAAGCGCGACCCCGAGGGCCATCAGATAGGTTCCGAGATAAAGCGGGTTCCTGACCCAGGCGTAGGGGCCCCCGACGGCGGGGCGGGCGTCCTTCCGGAGGAACCCGCTGGCCCAGTAGCGGAGGGCGGCTCCGAGGAAGCACAGGGTGATGCCCGGCCACTTGGGATAATCGCGTGAAAACCAAATCAAAACCGCGACGAAAGCCCAGGCCAGCGCGATCCGGGTCCGGCCCCGGACGAAGCCGCGGAACCAGCTGATCGGCTCGTGGGCATAGGTCGTATTCGCAGGGGTTTCTTCGGAGGTTCCGGGCGCGCTGTTCACTTTCATTGTGACTAGCCGTTAAGTGGCCGTTTCGCAAGCTAATCGGGGCTTTCCCGCCTTGAGCTCCCGAAGGTCTTGGGCTATGGTCCCGGGTTCATATCAGACAGGTTTTCGACGGAGGTCTTTTGCCAGTATCTTCCAAGTCCGGCGCTTCAATGCGCGGCAACGCTCCAAAGGTTTCGCCTACCAAGGTCCTCAAGACCGCCCACTCGCTGAAGAAGACGACGGTTTCCACCAAGTCCAAAGCCCGCCTCGATGAGCGCCTGAACGGCAATGCCGAGCGGTCTTCGTCCAAGGCGGTCTCCACCAAGCTGACCCTGAAGAAGGAGCTTCTCCTCCAGATTCACGATCTGATGGTGAAATCCCGCGTTCTCGAAGAGCGCCTGATCCGCATGTACAAGCAGTCGGACGGCTACTTCTGGATCGGCGGCCCGGGCGAGGAAGCGTTCAACGTGTCGCTCGGCCTCCAGGTCCACAAGGGCCAGGGCCTGGACTACGACTTCATGCATTTCCACTATCGCTCGCTCGCCATCATGACCGCTCTCGGCATGGAGCCGGTCGACGCGATGAGGCAGATGAAGAACGTCGCCTCCGACCCGTTCTCGGGCGGCCGCAACTTCGGCAATCATTTTTCCGCGCGCAAGTGGAACGTCGTCCCGGTCACCTCGACCATCGAGACGCAGTACCAGACGGCCATCGGCACGGGCATCGCCCAGCGCCGCCACGGCGGGAAGGCCATCACGATCGTGAACGGCGGCGACGCCGGCACGGCCGAAGGCGATTTCGCGTCCTGCCTGGTGTGGGCATCCCGCAAGGGTTTCGAGCTCCCGATCCTCATGATCGTGACCAACAACCAGTGGGGCATCTCGACGGCCTATGAAGGCCAGCACGGCGAGACGCAGATCTCCGACCGCGGCAAGGCCTTCGGCATCCGCAGCCGCACGATCAACGGCAACGACGTCGAGGAGTCCTGGGCGGCGATCGCCGAGGCGATGGAGTACGTCCGCAAGGAGCGCAAACCGTACCTGCTCGAGGCGCGCGTTTCGCGCCTTTATGGGCACAGCTCGGCGACGGGCTGCAACTACGTCTCGGAAGAGATGGACTGCCTGACGTCGTTCGAGTCGAAGCTCGAGGCCGCCGGCGTCCTGACCCGCAAGGAGATGGACCAGATCCGCGAGCGCTACGTCCAGGAGTTCCTCGAGATCTCCCAGAAGGTGAAGCAGGAGCCGATGCCTGATCCCACCACCATCTACGATCACGTCTACTTCGGTCAGAAGGGAAGGTACTGGTAATGGCAAATATGGCGCAGGCCATCCGCATGGCCCTTCACTACGGTGAGCAGAACCTCAACATCCAGGACATCTTCGGCGAGGACGTCGGTCCCCCGCTGGGCGGCGTCTTCACCGCGACCCAGGGCCTGACGAAGTCCTGGAATTCCCCGCTCGACGAGCGCGGAATCATCGGCGCGGCGATGGGGCTCGCGATGGCGGGAACGCATCCGGTCGCCGAGGTTCAGTTCTGCGACTACATCTACAACACCATCGATCTTCTCAAGCTCGCGGGAATGCAGACCTGGGCTTCGAACGGCGATTGGCCGATGCCGATGACCGTGATGACTCCGGTCGGCGCCGGCATCCGCGGCTCGATCTACCACTCGCACTCCTTCGACGCGACGATGACCCATATCCCGGGCTGGAAGATCGTCATGCCGTCCAATCCGCTCGACGCGTACGGCCTGATGATCTCGTGCCTGAAGGATGAGAATCCGACGATGTACCTGAAGCCGAAGGCTCTGCTCCGCGTCCGCGGAACCGAGCAGATCCCGGGCGAGCCCGAGCTCACCCCGGAAGGCGAGAAGGAGCTTCGCGAGATGATCGACAAGCCGGTCGTGGGCGACGTTTCCAAGTGGAAGCCCCGCTGGCCGAAGGGCCTGACCGACTACTCGGTTCCGCTCGGAGTGGGCAAGATCGCGCGCTCCGGGGATCACGTCACGGTCGTTTCGTACGGCCGCCACGTCCTGATCGCTCTCCAGGCCGCCGAGCAGCTCGCTGAAGAAGGCATCTCCGTGGAGGTCATCGACCTCCGCACGCTCTGGCCGTACGACTGGCAGATGATCAAGGATTCCGTGAAGAAGACCGGCCGCGTGGCTTTCGTGAATGAGGACACCGAGGTCACGAACTTCGGCGAGCACCTGCTCCGCCGGACGGTCGAAGATCCGGAGCTCTTCTACACGCTGGAAGCGCGTCCGCGCCTGCTCGCAGGAGCGTTCGTCCCGGGCATCGGCCTGGCCGACCCGCTCGAGATGGCCTCCGTTCCGCAGCTCAACGACATCGTCGGACTGCTGCGGGAAATGGCACACGAAAGAGCCTAATCCCGGCAGGAAGTGAGCTTCGGCTCGTTGCGCTTGGGCGGGGACAAGCCTATTCGCAGGCGTTTGGGGGCGCGCAGGCTTTGATGGCCTCTTCCCGATAGGTGAAGGCCGACTTGGCTTCCGCGTAGCATTCGCTGAAGGTCGAGCGCGCGCCCGCGCAGGCCTTGATGGCGTCCGAGCGGTACGTGAAAGCGTGCTTGGCTTCGGCGTAGCAGTCGCTGAATCCCGCGCCCGCGCCCGCGCAGGCCTTGATGGCGTCCGAGCGGTACGTGAACGCCGACTTCGCTTCCGAATAACAGTCGTTGAAGGAGCTTGCGAACGCTTGCGACGAGCTGGCCAGCGCGATCATCAGAAGAGTTACGAGTGACTTCAGTTTCATAGAATTTTCTCCCAGGCCCGGTCCTATATCGCCTGAACGCAATGCGTCAATATCAAGTGCGCCTGGGGTCACCATAAGCGTATCTGAGGGACTCCTACCCGCCTAGAATCCGTAGCTCCCCTTGACCTCGTCGAGGAGCTTGCCGCAGGTCGAGAGCTTGAAGCGCGTCGGAACCGTGATGGCGTCGAGCTCCTGGGCGTGGGCCCAGTCGAAGGGCGTGACGAGCAGGGCGTTTCCGGAGTAGCCGACGCTCGGATAGCTCAGCACGGCCGAGGTCAGCGCGGGGCGCGCGGCGAGCAGGTCGCCCGTGATGGCGCCGGCCAGGATGCCGCGGACCGTTCCCGGCAGCGAGCCGTCGGTATAGTCGAGGCCCTTGGGCTTCTCACCGGCTTCGGTCAGGTCGAAGTCCTCGACCGCGAGGCCGAACAGCCCGATGAGGTTCTTCTCGTGCAGGGCCGCCTCCGCCGGGTAGGCCAGGGCCCCGTTCCGGCGGATGAGCTCGGCCAGGATCATCGCGCCCAGGCGGTCCGCCTGGGCTTGCGTCCAGCCGAGGTCGGCGACGGGCGCCGAGAGAGGCTCGCACTGATTGAGCGTGTAGATCAGAAGCGGCAGGTGATGGCCGTAGTCGACGGCGGAGCGGGCCTTCTTCGCGAGCCTGAGGGAGTTCAGGCGGGTCAGCATCGCCGTGAAGCGCGTGGCCGGCCGGGTCTGGAGGTTCTTCGTGGCCGGGTCCGGGCGGAAGGGCGCCAGCGGCGATGCGTCCATATGGATCAGGGCCGAGTAGCGGGGGTGGGTCGCGCGCTGCGCGAGGTACTTCTCGTAGGCCACCTTCTCGGCGGCGGAGAGCAGATCGTTGCGCTCGCCGTAGAACCGCGGCCACAGCGGGTAGGCGTTCCAGATCGGCTTGGGCGCCGTCGTGTGGCAGGTCATGCATTGCAGCGGGTTCTTCGCCGGAGGCACGAGGCTGCCGTCGGCCGCGCGGGGAAGCGGGAAGTTCAGGCGGTAGAACTCGAACTCGCTCGTCCGCGCGTTGAACTGCATGGCTTCGACCGCGTTGTAGCCCTTGTGGGTGGGGTTGCCGTTGAAAGTCAGGACGAGCCGGGCGTTGTCTCCGAAGAGGATGGCGCGCGGGTTCTCGTCGTCGGATTGCTGGAGGCTGCGGGAGTTTCGCGAAAGCACGAAGCTCCGGCGAAGCTGCTCGGGCAGGAGAGGGATCAATGCGTCCACTGAATCGACCTTCGCGCGGTCGATCAGCGCGAGGAGCTCGCCGATCCCGAAAGCCTTGGCGTTCGTCCCGTCAAAAGCCACGACCAGGTGGAAATCGGCGATCCGGTCGATCTCGGCGGGCGTGGGGTTCTCGAAGTTCACGAGAGGGATCATCGCGGTGAAGGTCTCGAGGATCTCGTTCAGGCGCTCGTGATAGAGCTCGTCGATGGCCAGCAGGAGGCGATCGCCGCGCTTGTGGGGGCCCGGGTTCGGAATGGCGTAGTAGTCGTTCAGGTACTGAACGTAGAGCTTCTTGATTTCCGGGCGGGGCAGGGCGCTCGTCTTCAGGGCGTCCATCTTCAGAAGCAGATCGAGCTCGTGCTTGATGGGATTGGCCCGCGCTCCCTGCGGGAGAGCCATGCACACGGCCAGGGACAGCGCGAAGAGGGTCATCAGTCGGGCGACGGTCTTCTTCATGTCCGGAGGTGTACTTTCCCCGCGGCGTTTGGGCAAGGCGCCCGGAGAGAATTCGGCGGTGAATCCCGGTGTGTCTCTCCCGACCTTCGGGGATCCTGGACACCTGTCGACGCCGTTGACTGGGAAAGGGCTGAAACGCTGGGGAAACGCGGGCTTAATCGAGTTGAGGAGGGCGCCGCGCGGCACGCGGGGTGCAATTTCCCGGAGCATGCGCCTTTCTCCGGCCGCGGCCTTCATCATCGCAGCTCTTGCCCTGCCCGCGGCCGCGCTCGCGGAAAACGAGCCGACTCTTTGCGTGGCCTCCTTCGACTCGACCGGCGAGGCAGCCGCCCTCCGGGCGAAGCTCGCGCCCGGCCAGGGCAAGGTCCATGACCTGCTCGCCTCGGGCGAGGGCTGGCTCGAGAAGGCCTGCAGCTCCAAGATCCAGTGCGACGTCGTCCTTCTTTCCGGCCGCTTCATCGGGGGCTTCGCCGGAAGGTCCGGCCAGGCCGTGTCCCTGGGCGAGCTCGAGGAGCTACGCTGCTCGCGAAGCTGCGACGGGATCCTCAAGAAGGCCCGCGGCGTGATGCTCATGACGACCGACGGCGACTTCACGCCGAAGGCGAACGCGCGCGCCCGCGCGGTACTGATGAAGCGACTCGAGGACCGCGGCTTTCCGGCCGAGGTGGCGGCCGAGCTCGCCCGCCAGCGGATCAGCGGAGTGGAAGCCGCGATTCCCCGCCTTCGCGAGCTCTTTCCCTCGGCGCTGGTCGTGTCGCTGCCGCTCGGCGACGCATCGTCGAAAGAGGTGAGCCGTGTCGTCGGGCAGATCGTTCACGACGGGAAGCTCGCCATCTATCCGAAGTTCACGAATCCGGGCGATTCCCTGAAGCTCCTGGCTCCCGCCCAGTGCGAGGCCTGCGAGGCCGCGGCGCTCGCGAGCGCACGGTCCACCGATCAGGCGCTTCCCGCGTTCTGCGACTCCCTGGCGAGCCACAAATCCGCCTCGAGCTCGTTCCGCGACCAGATCCGCTCCGGAAGCCTCAAGGCCTCGTCAGCCGCGCTGCCGAGCCTGGACCCGCTCGCCCTCGACGGCGAGTATCCGGCGGCCCTGGCTCCCGCGCTCGCGCGGCTCTCCCTGGCGGAGATCAAGGCCCTCGGCTCGGCCTCGGCGCCCGCCGAGCTCGTGTCGAAGGCGCGCGAAGTCGCGAGGCAGATCGTCGTGAGCGACAAGCACTCCCGCGGAGCCCGGAGCACGTGCTCGCTGTCCGAGAAGGGCGAGCCCGGCATGCGCATCACGCAATGGAACGTGGCCAGGCCCGAGCAGTTCGCCTCCGTCCAGTCGGCCCTCCGCGACTGCTCGGCTTTCGCCAGGCAGCTTTCGAAGCCCGGCGTCTCGCGCCAGGACTGGGAGCGAGGTTACCGCGACGCCTGCGCGCTCGCCGAGAGCGACGTGCTCGTGCTGAACGAGATCGACATCGGGATGTGCCGGAGCGGCAACCGCAACGCGGTCGAGGAGCTCGCGTTCGCGACCTCGATGCGCTACGCCTTCACCCCCGAGTTCATCGAGGTCGACCCGAAGCACTTCCGTGAGAGCGCCGAATGCGCGCAGTCGCCCTCGTCCTCGGGCGCGCGCGAGCAGATGCACGGAAACGCCGTGCTTTCACGCTACCCGATGCGCGACGTGGAGCGGATCGACCTCGAATGCTACGACTGGTTCTCGGGCGAGTTGGCGCGCGGCCCGGTGGACAAGACGCGCGCCAAGGGCATCGAGCTGACCTTCGGCGCGAAAGGCGGGGCGGACACCGAGCTCCGCCGCGGCTCGCGCAACGCGCTTTTCGTCACGATCGAGACGCCGGCGGGCCCGATGCTCGTCGTGAACGCGCATCTAGAGAACAAGACCACGCCCGCCTGCCGCGCCGACCAGCTGCGCCAGGTGATCGCGAGGATCCAGGCCCGCCAGGAGCAGGCGGGCTCGCCGATGCCGGTCCTGCTCGCGGGCGACCTGAACACGACGGGCGTGGACGGAACTCCCGTCGAGCTCGTCGCCATGCTCAAAGAGCAGGTGACGCCCAAGGCGCTCGCGCTTCGAGGCGTGGCCGAGGTGGTTTCGCGCACGACGCCCGCGGGCAACGCCCTGAAGGTCGCGCACCTCGGAGTCACCACCACGAACAAGATCCGCGTCGCCAAGGATCCGTCCAAGCGCAACATCCCGTTCCTTTTCCCGAACCCGGAGCGCGAGCTCTTCGAGGTGGCGGCCGAGTACTTCGACTCGTCGGGCCCCAAGGGCAAGTGGAGCGCGACGAACGAGCGCGCGAAGTGGGGTTTCTCGAGCACTTTCGAGACGCCGAGAACCTATGGTCCCGTGGGCAAGTCGAAGCTCGACTGGATCTTCTTCCAGGGCCACGGGAAGCTCGAGGCGACCGGCGGCGAAACCCTCGATCGCGTCACGCAGAACTCGCTGCCTTCGGCCTCGGACCACAGCCCGATCTCGGTTTTCGTGCCGATGGCCTGCCAGGCCGTGGCAAGCCCGTGATCACGGAGCGCCGAGCAACGCGCGTCAGTCGCGCTTGATGCAGGTGACCTGCTGCGAATGGAAGGTGCCGTCGAGCTTCACGCGGAGGCTCGCGTTGAATTGCCTCGGAGCCGATGCCACGGCCACGTTCGAGACTTCGAGCACGAAGCCCGGGGCCTCATAACGCGTCGAAAGGGCCAGGGCCGTGCGGGTGACGTCGAAGCCGGGGACTTCCCGGCCCGCGTTGAACTCGAACGCCGTCTGGGGCGGCCAGGCCACGGCGGCTTTCCGCTGGCTTCCATCCAGGCGCGAGCGCACGGCGACCTCGAAGCTCGCGTTCGCGCACCAGAGCTCGGCCGGAGCGACGGCGTCGAGCGCCGGCGGGGTCGGGGCCTGGATGAAGGATTCGTAGATCTCGTCCTCGTAGCTCGACAGCCTCAGGCTGCCGCTGGAGGTCCGCACGTCCGAGAGGGGAACGGTCACGGGATTCGAGGTCGGGTTGCACGGGTCGGCGTCGATGTTCGCCTCCCCGACCGACGAGTTCAGCAGGGCGAACTTCGAGTAGCTGCCGCAGCTGCTGGGCGTGCCGAGCAGGTAGAGGAAAAGCCGGACCGGCACGCGCCCGTCGCTGTCGGGGTATGCGCTTCCCGCGACGGAGGCGAGGCTCGGCCCCGCCTCGACGGGGTCGACCTGCTGGTACTGGGGGGCCGCGGGGGCGACATTCGACCGGGGCGCCCCGAGCTGGAGGCAGCCTGAAAGAGGGAGGACCGCCAGCACGGCCCAGGTCATGTTCCGGCAGCTTGAGTTCAGATGGCGCATCCTTCCTTCCTCGGGAGGTCGCTGACGCTTCTTGAGGTGTCATTCGGCTGACAGGGGGGCTGGCGGGCGCGGTCCGGGGAGTGTCGAAAAAATGCCGATATTTCATGGGGTTTTTTATCGAGTCGCGAGGAATTGTCGTTTCCCTGGACGCCTCCGGGTCGCTAAAATCTTCAGTTAGGGCGGACTCCCGCGCGCCGTTTGAGCGCGGCCGGGGTTTGGGCCGAAAGGTCTGTGGGCCGGCGGCAGGGATGGGATTGGGCCGGCCACCTTATATCTGATCGATTCGGGGTGAAGCTATGCGCATGTACGCGCGTTTGACCGCAGTCACGTTGGCTTTGAGCTTGGCGCTGGGCCCGATCGGCCCGAACTTGGCGACTCCGCAGGCGGTGGCCGCCGACGAGCCCCGGACGGTGCAGACCATCCTTCCCCCTTCGCTCAATCCGAACGTGGCGAACTTCGGCAACCTTTTCAGCCAGTGCGGCTACGGGAGCCTGGTGAACCCGACGGTGAACGCGGTCGCCCAGGCGTTCAAGAAGAAGGATCCCGCGAACGCCTCGACGGCGATCTCGCTCGAGACCCCCTGCGAGCCGTTCTCGATCGGCGAGGGGATCAGGCTGGAGTGCAGCGCCTATGAGGACGGCGACGGCGAGTGGAACAGCGAGCGCTTCGACAAGGTGCTCGGCATCTACACCAAGGCCGAATCGGCATTGAGCTGCCGCAAGGGGAAGCTGAAGCTGATCCAGAGCGAGCTCGAGTGCTTCAAGAAGGGGAATGCGGCCCTCGAGCAGCAGATCTCGCAGCTCAAGGGTGAGTACACCCGCAACATGCAGCGCATGCAGAGCGAGATCACGATGATGAACACCTACATCGCGGATCGCGACAAGCAGATCGGCGAGGTGCAGGCCAAGCTGCTGGGCGACCCGGCAACGGGCAGGCCTGGCGTCACCGAGCTCAAGGGCCAGATCAAGGCGATGCTCGACGCCGCCCATGAAACGATCCACAGCCCGGATCCGGGCAAGGGCATCAAGGCGCGCATCAAGAAGGCCGAGTTCGACCGCATCCGCTACAAGGAAGACGTGAAGATCCGCACCATGGCGCTCGCCGTCGACTGCTTCAAGACGCAGCCGATCTCGAGCCTGCAGTGCGTGCCGAACGGCCCGCCCGTCAACGCCTACGAGTTCGCCAAGTGCTCGACCGAGAGGTACTTCAAGCTCGGCAGGGACGGAAGGCAGGAGCGCGGCGACGCCGAGATCGACGCGCGGGCCAAGGCGAAATCCGCCGCGATCGTGGCCGAGCTCGACCGCATCTTCATGAACGCCCCGAGCGACCCGAACGTGCCCGCCATGACCCAGCAGCAGGCCGAGGCGGCCGCCAACCAGAAGACGCGCTATCTCGACCCTCAGTCGATCAACTGGAGCCGCTTCGAGCAGTTCAACCGCAAGGAGCTCAAGTTCGACATCCGCCGCACGATCGAGCAGTCGATGAACTACTGCTACAAGAACTCGAGCTCGCAGGTGCAGAAGGAGACGAAGGTCACGGAGAAGGGCCGCCCGGGCTCGCCGCTGGCGATCGCGGCGAAGAACATCGAGGCGTTCGAGGAAGCCACCCAGCAGATGACCAATCGCGTGGTGCAGGATTACGAGCTCCAGTACCAGAAGATCAACGCGACCCTGACGGGCTCGTCGGTTCCGCTGAACACCGCCCAGTGCAAGAACGCCTCGCCGTCGCGGCAGCTGGGCTGCCTCGAGGACGGCTACGCCGCGCTCGACGATCTCCTTCAGGGCAAGACGCCCCAGTCCGAGCAGACGATGTTCTTCAAGGCGAGCAACAGCGCCATGCACATCGAGCTCAAGTGCCGCGGGCTCGTGGGCTGTGAAACGGCGCTCGGCAACATGAAGACGAAC